>NZ_LFVU01000010.1 GCF_001047375.1 Clostridium cylindrosporum DSM 605 | reverse complement strand
AGATGTTCCGATATTAACGTGTGGCTTATTTCTTTCAAATGTTGCCTTTGCCATTATTATATTCCTCCTTAATAGATAAGAATCTTCATCTATATCTTAAATTTTAATTAGCTATTTTTTTTACCGATGATGTCTGCTTGAACGCTTGCAGGTACATCTTCATAGTGGTCGAATTGCATTGAATATGTTCCTCTACCTTGAGATCTTGAACGTAGAGTTGTTGAATATCCAAACATTTCTGATAGTGGAACGAATGCTCTAATTATTTGAGCTCCACCTCTTGCGTCCATACCTTCTATTCTACCTCTTCTTGAGTTGATGTCACCAATAACATCTCCCATATATTCTTCTGGAACTGTAACTTCAACCTTCATGTATGGTTCAAGAAGAACTGGTTTCGCCTTAGCCATAGCGTTTTTAAATGCCATAGATCCAGCAATCTTAAATGCCATTTCTGATGAGTCAACATCATGGTATGATCCATCATATACAACTACCTTACAGTCAACAACTGGGAATCCAGCTACTATACCGTTAAGCATCGCTTCTTGTATACCTTGATCGATTGGTGCGATGTATTCCTTTGGAATAGATCCCCCAACAACCTTGTTTTCAAATTCATATCCCTTACCTTGTTCTTGAGGTAAAAGTTCGATGCAGCAATGTCCGTATTGTCCCTTACCACCTGATTGTCTTACAAACTTACCATCAGCCTTAACAGGATTCTTGATAGTTTCTTTGTAAGCAACTTGTGGCTTACCAACGTTACATTCTACCTTAAATTCTCTTTGAAGTCTATCAACGATGATTTCTAGGTGAAGCTCACCCATACCAGCGATGATTGTTTGACCTGTTTCTTGATCTGTCCAAGTCTTAAATGTTGGATCTTCTTCAGCAAGCTTTGCAAGTGAAAGACCCATCTTTTCTTGAGCAGCCTTAGTCTTAGGTTCAATAGCTATGTTGATAACTGTTTCTGGGAATTCCATGCTTTCAAGCACTATAGGAGTGTTTGGATCACATAGTGTATTACCAGTAGTTGTATCCTTAAGACCAACAACTGCACAGATATCTCCTGCTCTTACTTCTTCAACTTCTTCTCTATGATTAGCATGCATCTTAACAAGTCTTCCGATTCTTTCTCTCTTGTTCTTGTTTGAGTTAAGAACGTATGAACCTGAAGTAAGTATACCTGAGTATACTCTTGTAAATGCTAACTTCCCTACGAATGGGTCAGTCATTATCTTAAATGCAAGTGCTGAAAGTGCTGCATCATCACTAGCTTCTCTTGATTCTTCTTCACCATTATCAGGGTTAGTTCCTGCTACTGGTGGAATATCTAGAGGTGATGGCATGTATGCAACTGCTGCATCAAGCATTGGTTGAACACCCTTATTCTTGTATGATGAACCACAAACTACAGGAACCATTTCGTTAGCTATAGTAGCTTTTCTGATTGCAGCATGAATTTCTTCAACTGTTAGTTCTTCACCTTCTAGGTATTTTTCCATTAGAGCTTCATCTGATTCAGCAACTGATTCCATAAGAGCAGTTCTGTATTCAGCAGCCTTTTCCTTAAGGTCTTCTGGAATTTCAGTTTCTTCAACTTCTTTTCCTAGGTCATCCTTGTAGATGATTGCCTTATTTTCGATAAGGTCAACTATCCCTTGGAAAGTTTCTTCCTTACCTATTGGAAGTTGGATTGGAACTGCATTAGCACTAAGTCTATCCTTCATCATGCCTACAACATTGTAGAAGTCAGCCCCCATTATATCCATCTTGTTAACGTATGCCATTCTTGGAACACCATACTTTTCAGCCTGTCTCCATACTGTTTCTGATTGAGGTTCAACCCCACCCTTAGCACAGAATACTGCAACTGTTCCATCAAGTACACGTAGTGATCTTTCAACTTCAACTGTGAAGTCTACGTGCCCTGGTGTATCTATAATATTAATTAAATGACCTTTCCATTGAGCTGTAGTAGCAGCAGAAGTAATTGTTATACCTCTTTCTTGCTCCTGAGCCATCCAGTCCATTGTAGCTCCACCATCATGAGTTTCTCCGATTTTGTGAGTTCTACCTGTATAGAATAGTACACGCTCAGTAGTAGTTGTCTTACCAGCGTCAATGTGTGCCATAATACCTATGTTTCTTACTTTATCTAAAGGATATTGTCTAGCCACAATTTTTCCTCCTCTCGGTTCATGGTTTTGTATAGGTAGCCCCAAACCCTAAACACAATGTGTTTAGGGTTAGAACTAATTAGAATTTATTACCATTTATAGTGAGCAAACGCCTTGTTAGCTTCTGCCATTCTATGTGTATCTTCCTTCTTCTTATATGCTGATCCTGCATTGTTAGCAGCATCTAGTATTTCCCCAGCAACTCTTTCGCTAGCTCTTTTTTCGCCTCTTTTTCTTGCTGCGTCAACCATCCATCTAAGTCCAAGTGTTTGTCTTCTTTCAGCTCTAACTTCTATCGGAACTTGGTAAGTTGCCCCACCAATTCTTCTTGCCTTAACTTCTAGAAGTGGCATTACGTTATTCATAGCTTCATCGAAAACTTCTACTGGGTCCTTCCCAGTTTTTTCTCTGATTATTTCAAAAGCATCGTAGCAAACTCTTTGTGCTACTCCTCTTTTTCCATCCAACATAACCTTGTTTATAAGCTTAGTTACAACTTTGCTTCCGTATATTGGATCTGCAAGTACGTCTCTCTTTGGAACATGTCCTTTTCTTGGCACTTTTCTTCCCTCCTTAACATCAATTATTTTCATCGGTACTCGGCCTTACCTTGGCCGTAAAGCGCTCTGTAAATGCAATCTATATTAAACCCTTGAGGAATTATTTCAATTTGCATTGCACACAGCACATAATTAATACTTAATCAAATTACTTTTGCTTTGGTCTCTTAGCACCGTACTTTGATCTTTGTTGCTTTCTGTCAGCAACTCCAGCGCAGTCTAGAGCACCTCTAACGATGTGGTATCTAACCCCTGGAAGGTCCTTAACCCTTCCACCTCTTATAAGAACAACGCTATGTTCTTGAAGGTTGTGTCCTTCTCCTGGAATGTAAGCTGAAACTTCGATTCCGTTTGTAAGTCTAACTCTTGCTACCTTTCTAAGGGCTGAGTTTGGCTTCTTAGGAGTTGAAGTTTTAACTACTGTACAAACTCCTCTTTTTTGTGGACATTCTTTAAGAGCTGGTGAGTCTGATTTCTTTTGTAGACTTGCTCTACCTTTTCTAACTAGCTGATTAATAGTTGGCATATGTGCACCTCCTTCCAAATTTAAGCACAAATATATAGTAAGCTATTATTTAATAGCTACATAGCATATCACTCTTTGATTATACAAGCTGTTGCTGCACCAACATCTATGTTGCAAAGTAGTCCAAGCTTTTGCATTGTAGGTATAGTTATAACCTCAACCCCCTGCTCTTTACAACAGTCGACTATTGGTTTGATTACCTTTTGATCTGCATTTTCAGCTATATAAACAACTTCAACCTTAGAGGCTTTAATAGCCTTTATAGTTTGCTTTGCACCAACGATTCTGCTGCTGGGCAGTTTCTCTACCATTATATATCCCCCTCTTCATTATAACAAGACTTTTCTTGTCAATTTTCGAGGTAATTAAGTTAAGTGTGGACGGTAGCATTTTAATAATGCACCGTCTTTTTCACACAAACTTAATTCTAACACCTAAAGCATTCAGTGTCAATAATTATACTTCTTCTTCAACTTCAATAGTTTCTGTTTCTGGTTTATCACTTCCAACTTGAATGCTTCTATATCTAGTCATTCCTGAACCTGCTGGTATTAACTTACCAATAATTACATTTTCCTTCAGACCAACAAGTGGGTCAATCTTACCCTTAATTGCTGCATCTGTAAGAACTCTGGTAGTTTCTTGGAATGATGCTGCTGATAGGAATGAGTCAGTAGCAAGTGCTGCCTTAGTAATACCAAGCAGAGCTGTTTTACCAACTGCTGGTCTTAATCCTTGAGCTTCAGCCTTTGCATTTTCTTCTCCAAACTCGAACATATCAACTAAGCTACCATGTAGAAGATCTGTATCTCCTGGTTCTTCTATCTTAATCTTTCTAAGCATTTGCTTAACTATAACCTCAAGATGCTTATCGTTGATATCAACCCCTTGAAGTCTATATACCTTTTGAACTTCTGATAGAAGGTAATTCTTAACGCCTTCAACACCCTTAATTTGAAGAATGTCATGTGGGTTAACAGAACCTTCTGTTAGAACATCCCCTGCTTCTATCTTTTGTCCATCGAATACTCTAATTCTTGAACCATATGGTATTAGGTATGATTTTTCTTCACCTGAATCAGATATAATTGCTACTGTTCTCTTCTTTCTTTCTTCAATAACCTTAACAACACCAGCAATTTCACTAATAATTGCAAGTCCCTTTGGCTTTCTAGCTTCAAATAATTCTTCAACTCTAGGAAGACCTTGGGTAATATCCGCACCGGCAACCCCTCCTGTATGGAAGGTTCTCATTGTAAGCTGTGTTCCTGGTTCACCGATAGATTGAGCAGCAACAATACCTACTGCTTCACCTATGTTAACCTTTTCAGCTGTACCCATGTTCATACCGTAACAATGTGCACATACACCATATCTAGTAGCACAAGTGAATACACTTCTTATACCAACTTCTTCAATTCCAGCAGCTACAACCTTGTCTGCAAGCTTATCTGTAATGAATTCATTAGCTTCAATAATTAATTCACCTGTTTCAGGGTGTTTGATAGTCTCAAGTGTGTATCTACCAACAAGTCTATCCTTAAGGCATTCAATAGCCTCGTTACCTTCTTTAATTTCCTTAACATATATACCCTTAGTAGTTCCGCAGTCTTCTTCTCTTACAATAACATCCTGTGATACGTCAACAAGTCTTCTTGTTAGGTATCCTGAGTCTGCTGTTCTAAGTGCGGTATCCGCAAGACCCTTTCTAGCACCGTGTGTAGAAATAAAGTACTCAAGAACATTAAGTCCTTCACGGAAGCTCGCTCTGATAGGAAGTTCTATGATCTTACCTGATGGGTTAGCCATAAGCCCTCTCATACCACAAAGCTGTCTAATCTGGTTCTTTGAACCTCTGGCTCCTGAATGGGCCATCATGAATATAGGGTTATATTGGTCAAGACTGTTCATAAGAGCATCTGTAACCTGTTCTGTTGTCTTAGTCCAAGTGTTAATAACTTTTTCGTATCTTTCTTCCTCAGATATGAATCCTCTTCTAAACATCTTTGTAATGTTATCAACAGCTGAATCGGCTTCTTCAAGAAGAACTTTCTTTTCATCTGGGATAATCATATCAGATACAGAAACAGTTATAGCTCCTATTGTTGAGTAATGATATCCTAAAGACTTAATCTTATCTAGTGTTATAGCTGTTGCAGTTGGCCCATGCTTCTTATAAACCTTTTCAACTATATCACTTAGTTTCTTCTTGTCTACAAGGAAATCAATTTCAAATTCAAATATATTATCTGGGTTTTCTCTATCAACGAATCCGATATCCTGTGGAATTCCTTCATTGAATAGAATCTTACCTACAGTTGTTTTTACAAGTTTATGCTTGATTTCACCATCTATTTCTTTCTTAACCTTTACATGTATTGGAGCGTGTAATCCAAGCTCCTTAACTTGATAAGCAAGAATAGCTTCCTGTGCAGATGAGAAATACTTACCTTCACCTGGTTCATTTGGTTTCTCTATTGTTAGATAATAAGAACCTAGTATCATATCCTGTGAAGGAACTGCAACTGGCTTACCATCTGATGGCTTAAGTATATTGTGAGCTGCAAGCATTAGGAATCTTGCCTCTGCTTGAGCTTCAACTGATAGTGGTACATGTACCGCCATCTGGTCCCCGTCAAAGTCGGCGTTGTAAGCTGTACATACAAGTGGATGAAGCTTAATTGCACGTCCTTCAACTAGAATAGGCTGGAATGCCTGAATTCCAAGTCTGTGTAGAGTTGGGGCACGGTTAAGAAGTACTGGATGATCCTTAATTACTTCTTCAAGTATATCCCAAACCTGAGCATTAACTCTTTCAACCATTCTCTTAGCATTCTTTATATTATGAGCAACTCCCTTTTGAGTAAGTCTTTTCATAACAAACGGCTTAAATAGTTCAAGAGCCATTTCCTTAGGAAGACCACATTGATATATCTTAAGTTCTGGTCCAACAACGATAACTGAACGTCCTGAGTAGTCAACACGCTTACCAAGAAGGTTTTGACGGAATCTACCTTGTTTACCCTTAAGCATATCAGAAAGTGACTTTAAGGCTCTATTTCCAGGTCCTGTTACTGGTCTACCACGTCTTCCATTATCTATAAGTGCATCTACAGATTCTTGAAGCATTCTCTTTTCATTTCTAACAATGATATCTGGAGCTCCAAGGTCTAATAGTCTTTTTAGTCTGTTATTTCTATTAATAACTCTTCTATATAAATCATTCAGGTCTGAGGTTGCAAATCTACCACCATCTAACTGTACCATTGGTCTAAGATCCGGTGGTATAACTGGTATTACATCTAGAACCATGTTAGCTGGATTATTTCCAGACTTTCTAAATGCTTCTACAACTTCTAGTCTCCTAATTGTTCTAACTCTTTTTTGACCTGTACTTCTTTCAAGTTCTATCTTAAGTTCCCCTGAAAGACCTTCAAGGTCTATTTCAGCTAGAAGCTCTTTAACAGCTTCAGCTCCCATTCCTGCTCTAAAGCTACCATATCCATACTTTTCTATTGCTTCTCTGTATTCCTTGTCATTAAGAAGTTGATTCTTAACAAGGCCTGATTCCATAGGATTAATAACAACATAAGCTGCAAAGTAAAGTATTTTTTCAAGTGATCTAGGTGACATATTAAGGATAAGTCCCATTCTTGATGGAATACCCTTAAAGTACCAGATGTGAGATACAGGGGCAGCAAGCTCAATGTGCCCCATTCTTTCACGTCTAACCTTTGATTTTGTAACTTCAACGCCACATCTATCACAAACGATACCTTTATATCTTACTCTTTTGTATTTACCACAATGACATTCCCAGTCCTTCATAGGTCCAAATATTCTTTCACAGAAAAGACCATCTTTCTCTGGCTTTAATGTTCTATAGTTTATTGTTTCAGGTTTTTTAACTTCTCCCTTTGACCATTCCCTTATTTTCTCTGAAGAAGCTAATCCAATTTGGATGGAGTCAAAATTGTTTAGTTCGAACAAGGGGACATCCTCCCTTCATTTTATAGGTTTTAAATGTTTTTACATATCTAAATTATCTAAATCCTGTGGGTCTACTTCCATTTCCATCATACCTTCAAGTGATATAGCTTCATCATCTATATCATCCTCAGCATATGATGGTAAACCATCTTCCATAACTGGTGCAGTTTCTATTACTGTCACTTCACTATTTTCTTCCATTGTTGCTTGAATTTCTTCAAGATCATCTTCTATATCTTCTCTAATTGATATTTCTTGCTTATCATCAGAAAGCACCTTAACATCAAGACATAGAGATTGTAGTTCCTTAATAAGAACCTTAAATGATTCTGGAACTCCTGGTTCTGGGATATTTTCTCCCTTAACAATAGCCTCATATGTCTTTACACGCCCTACAACGTCGTCTGACTTAACAGTTAGTATTTCTTGTAGAGTATGTGCAGCACCGTAGGCTTCAATTGCCCAAACTTCCATCTCCCCGAATCTCTGTCCACCGAACTGAGCTTTACCTCCAAGTGGCTGTTGAGTTACAAGTGAGTATGGACCTGTTGAACGAGCATGTATCTTGTCGTCAACAAGGTGAGCAAGTTTTAGAATATACATATATCCTACTGTTACTCTATTATCAAATGGATCTCCCGTTCTTCCATCGTATAGAACAAGCTTTCCATCCCTATCAAGTCCTGCCATTTCAAGACAATCTTGGATGTCAATTTCTGATGCACCATCAAATACTGGTGTTGCTACATGCCATCCCATTCTGCTTGCTGCAAGACCTAAGTGAACTTCAAGAACCTGACCGATATTCATACGTGATGGAACCCCTAGTGGGTTAAGAACTATTTCAAGTGGTCTTCCATCTGGCATAAATGGCATATCTTCAGCAGGTAATACTCTAGAGATAACCCCTTTATTACCATGACGTCCCGCCATTTTATCTCCAACTGAAATCTTTCTCTTTTGAGCAATGTAAACTCTTACTAGTTCATTAACTCCTGGTGGAAGTTCATCTCCCTTTTCTCTATTAAATATCTTAACATCTACTATGATACCAGATTCACCATGAGGTACTCTTAGTGATGTATCTCTAACTTCTCTAGCCTTTTCTCCAAATATTGCTCTAAGAAGTCTTTCTTCTGCAGTAAGTTCTGTTTCTCCCTTAGGAGTAACCTTACCAACAAGAATATCTCCTGATCTAACCTCAGCACCTATTCTTATGATACCTCTATCAGTTAAATCCTTAAGAGCATCTTCTCCGATATTTGGAATATCTCTAGTTATTTCTTCTGGTCCAAGTTTTGTATCTCTTGCTTCACATTCATATTCTTCAATATGTATTGAAGTAAATACATCCCTCATAACTAGATTTTCTGAAATTAGTATAGCATCTTCGTAGTTGTAACCTTCCCAAGTCATGAATCCCATTAGTATATTCTTACCAAGGGCAATTTCTCCAAGATCTATTGAAGGACCGTCAGCAATTATATCTCCCTTTTTAACATCATCGCCTTCAGTAACGATTGGTCTTTGGTTAATACAAGTACCTTGGTTAGATCTCTTAAACTTAATTAGTCTATATGAATCTATCTTACCGTCATCATCTCTTCTTATTTGAATGTTATCTCCTGTAACCTTAACAACTTTACCGTCAGCTTTAGCAAGAGGAATAACCCCTGAGTCTTTAGCCGCTTGGTGCTCAATACCAGTACCTATTATAGGAGCTGCTGGCTTGATTAATGGAACCGCTTGACGCTGCATGTTTGATCCCATAAGTGCACGGTTGGCGTCGTCATTTTCTAGGAACGGTATCATAGCTGTAGCTACTGAAACTAGCTGCTTAGGTGATACGTCCATAAGGTCAACTTCTGTAGGAGAAACAACAAGATTCTCATGTTTTGCTCTTACAGTAACTCTCTTATCAACAAAGCTACCATCTTCATTTAGTGGCTCATTAGCCTGAGCAACTATATATTGATCTTCCTCATCAGCTGTAAGATAAACGATTTTGTCTGTAACCATACCGTTTTTCTTATCTACTGCTCTATATGGTGCTTCTATAAAACCATACTCATTAACCTTTGCATAAGTTGCAAGTGAGTTTATAAGCCCGATATTAGGTCCTTCTGGAGTTTCTATTGGACACATTCTACCATAGTGTGAGTGATGAACGTCTCTAACTTCGAATCCAGCTCTTTCTCTTGAAAGACCTCCAGGTCCTAGTGCAGATAGTCTTCTTTTATGAGTAAGTTCTGAAAGTGGATTTGTTTGATCCATGAACTGTGATAACTGTGAACTACCAAAGAACTCCTTAATAGAAGCCACTACAGGTCTTATATTAATTAGCGCTTGAGGAGTTACAACTTCAAGGTCATGTATAGTCATTCTTTCCTTAACTACTCTTTCCATTCTTGAAAGACCAATTCTAAATTGATTTTGAAGTAATTCTCCAACTGATCTAAGTCTTCTATTTCCTAAATGATCAATATCATCTACATATCCTATTTCATATGATAAACCAAAACAATAACTTATTGTCGCTAAAATATCATCCTTAACGATGTATTTAGGGATAAGCTCGTTTAACTTTGACTTAATATTTTCCTTAACTTCTGCTTCATCACTAAACTCATTAAGTATAGCCTTAAGAGTTGGATAATGAACCATTTCTCTAATATTAAGATCTGATAGGTCATATGGTAATCCAATCTTATGTATATCAACAAAATTATTACCTATAACTCTAATTCTATTGTCTTCTACTAAAACGTCTACTGCATTGATTCCTGCATTTTGAATTGCTAGTGACACTTCTCTATCTATCTTTTGTCCTTCTTCAACAAGAATTTCTCCTGTTTCTGGATGTGAGATAGTATCAGCTGCAACTTGATTTAAAATTCTATTTGCAAGAGCAAGTTTTTTATTGTATTTATATCTACCAACCTTTGATAAATCATATCTCTTTGGATCGAAGAATAAACTTTCTATTAAAGCAGTTGCACTTTCAACTGTTGGAGGCTCACCTGGTCTTAGTCTCTTGTATATTTCAACTAGACCTTCCTCTACTGTTTTTGTGCTATCCTTCTCAATAGTTGCCTTTAGACTTTCAGTTTCTCCAAAGAACTGAACAATCTCGCTATCACTTCCAAGTCCTAGTGCTCTTATAAACACTGATAGAGGAAGCTTTCTTGTTTTGTCTATTCTTACATAAACAATATCATTTGAGTCTGTTTCATACTCAATCCATGCACCTCTGTTTGGAATAACAGTTGCTGAATGTAAATTTTTACCAGACTTATCAATAGTCTTTGAATAGTAAACACCAGGAGATCTAACTAACTGGCTTACTATAACTCTCTCAGCCCCATTGATAATGAAAGTTCCTTGGTCAGTCATTAATGGGAAGTCTCCCATGAAAACTTCTTGATCCTTAACCTCACCTGTTTCCTTGTTGTAAAGTCTAACCTTAACCTTTAGAGGAGCCGCATAATTAGCGTCTCTTTCTTTAGACTCTTCAACTGAATACTTAACATTATCATAATCAAGCTTGTAGTCGATGAATTCTAGAACCAAATTACCTGTATAATCAGTAATTGGACTAACATCTCCGAATACTTCCTTTAGACCCTCAGCTAAAAACCACTTGTAGGAATCTATTTGTAGCTCGATTAGGTTTGGCATATCTACTACTTCTTTAATCTTTGAGAAACTCATTCTAGTTCTCTTGCCAACCTTAACAGGATGTACCATTAAAATCTCACCCCTTATGCAAAGTTAAATGACTAAAAACCTTATAATAAGAGACTTAACGTCAATTAGTCATTTTCATATTTTTCATAATTTTATTTTGATATATAAGTCGTATGAGGAAAATAAACACAAATTCCCCCATTATCAGCATTTAAATATACTATCATACCTTATACCTTATGTCAAGTAGCATAAATCCGCCGCTTTCATTTAAGTTTAGGTAATACAAGCATAGATATCAATTTTATAAACTTTGTTACTATACTATACCACAATTTGCATTTTTCGTATAATAGCACTCCTTTTATAAAATAGTTATCTATGCTTGCATTCTTAACTCTATAGTCTTTCAATAAAATAGGTGCTGAAATTTCAGCACCTATTAATTAAACTGTCAATTAATTACTTAACTTCTACAGTTGCTCCAACTTCTTCAAGCTTAGCCTTAAGAGCATCAGCTTCATCCTTGCTGATACCTTCCTTAAGTGTCTTAGGAGCTCCGTCAACTATTTCCTTAGCTTCCTTTAGTCCAAGACCAGTTACTTCTCTAACTGCCTTGATAACCTTAACTTTTTCTGATCCAGCTGAAGCTAGAACTACGTCGAATTCAGTCTTTTCTTCTACTGCTGCTCCTGCTGCTGCTCCTGCAACAACTACTGGTGCTGATGCGCTAACACCAAACTTTTCTTCACATTCCTTAACTAGTTCATTTAGTTCAAGAACTGACATTTCTTCTATCGCTTTGATTATATCTTCTCTTGTCATGATAATTTACACCTCCAAAAATTTTAACTCGCAATTAATATTACGCGTTTACTTCTTCCTTCTTTTCTTTTATAGCATTTACTAAGTATACAAAGTTTGATACTGGAGCCTTCATGCTGCCAAGTAGCTTTGCAATAAGAACTTCCTTTGGTGGAACCTTTGAAAGTTCTGTAACTTTTGCTGTATCGAACGCCTTACCTTGAACTATACCAGCCTTAAGCTCGATAGCCTTATTCTTTTCAGCGAATTCAGCAAGTATTCTTGCTGGAGCTGTTGGATCTTCGTAACCGAATGCTACAGCTACTGGTCCTTCTAGGTATTCATCTAAATCAAATCCTAATTCTTTTACCGCTCTTGATGTTAGTGTGTTCTTTACAACCTTATATTCAATACCTGCTTCTCTCATTTTCTTACGAAGCTCAGTATCTTGCTCAACAGTTATACCAATGTATGAAGTTAGTATAGCCGCTTCTGCCTTTTGGAACTTTTCAACTAGTTCGCTAACCTTTGCTTGCTTTATAGCTAAGTTTTTGTTGCTACCCATTTTACACACCTCCTTGTTTTTTGGTTAGTCCTTCATAAAATATGAAAGACCTCTCCGTAGACGTAGAGAGGTCAAAATTTCTTATCTGAAACCTCGGCAGGTTGGTATCCCGTTACGCCAATTGGCACCCACTGTCTACGGTATATATTCTAATTTATATCACTAGAGTATAATATCAAATTCCCTGGAACTTGTCAACATAATTCTACTATAAAATGTAGATTAAGCTTCAAGTACCTTAGTTGGGTTGATCTTAACTCCAGGTCCCATTGTGCTAGCTAGAGCAACACTCTTAACGTATTGTCCCTTAGCAGCTGCTGGCTTAGCCTTAATAATAGCTTCCATTAGAGTCTTGAAGTTATCAGTTAGCTTTTCAGCTCCAAATGACTTCTTTCCTATTGGAACGTGAACTATAGCAGTCTTATCAACTCTATATTCTACCTTACCAGCTTTAATTTCAGCAATAGCCTTAGCTACATCAAATGTAACTGTTCCTGACTTAGGATTTGGCATAAGTCCCTTAGGTCCTAGTACCTTACCTAGTCTACCTACAACACCCATCATATCTGGAGTTGCAACAACTACGTCAAAACCAAACCAATTTTCTTTTTGGATCTTATCAAGTAGTTCTTCTGCACCTACAAATTCAGCTCCAGCAGCTTCTGCTTCCTTAGCCTTTTCTCCCTTTGCAAATACAAGAACCTTAAGTTCTTTACCAGTTCCGTGTGGTAGTACTACCGCACCTCTAACTTGTTGATCAGCATGTCTTGGGTCAACTCCAAGTCTTACTGATAGTTCTATAGTTTCATCAAATTTAGCCTTTGATGTTTGTAGAGCTAGTTCAATAGCTTCAGCTGTTGAGTAAAGATTGTGCTTGTCAATAAGCTTAGCGCTATCTTGGTAATTCTTTCCTCTTTTCATTACTTTTCCTCCTCTGTGGTGATAACGGCAATGCCTCCCACTAATTTAAAACCTGTAGAATTCTACATGTAATTATTCTGATATTTCGATACCCATACTTCTTGCAGTTCCCTTGATCATGCTTATAGCTGTTTCAACTGAACCTGCGTTTAGGTCTGGCATCTTAAGCTCAGCGATTTCTCTAACCTTATCAATTGAAACTGTTGCTACCTTGTTTCTAATTGAGTTTGCTGCACCGCTTTCAATTCCTGCTGCCTTCTTTAGTAGTACTGCAGCTGGTGGAGTCTTTAGTATAAAGCTAAATGATCTATCTTGGTATACTGTTATTACAACAGGTATAATCATTCCAGCTTGGTTAGCTGTTCTAGCGTTAAACTCCTTACAGAATCCCATAATGTTAACCCCATGTTGTCCAAGTGCTGGACCTACTGGTGGAGCTGGCGTAGCTTTTCCTGCTGCCAATTGTAGCTTAATCATTCCTATTACCTTTTTTGCCATATCTTTTGCACCTCCTTAAAAAGTTAGCTATATTTTTTCAATCTGGTTAAAGTTTACATCTGCTGGTGTTTCTCTTCCAAACATATTAACCAGTACTTTGATTTTTCTTTTCTCAGTGTTTATTTCATCTATTTGTGCTACCACACCTGTGAAACTTCCTGAGATTATTCTAACATTTTCACCAACTTCAAAATCAATATTTTCATATTGTTCTGAAATACCCATTGACTCTGCTTCTGCATCAGTTAATGGAATTGGTTTTGACCCTGGTCCAACGAAGCCTGTAGCTCCTCTGGTGTTTCTAACTACGTACCATGAGTCATCTGTCATTACCATTTTAATCATAACATAACCTGGAAATTTCTTTCTCTTGGTCACTTTTTTCTTAGTACCATTATCTTCTGTTACTTCTTCTTCAGGTACTTGTATGTCATAAATAAGATGATGTAAATCTCTGTTTTCAATTGTTTTTTCCAGATCGGTCTTAACCTTATTCTCATATCCAGAATAAGTATGCACTACATACCATCTTGCTCTTTCCGCCATAACTTAAGGGACCTATGTTCTAAAGGGTCCCCCCTCCTTTAACCAAAGTAATTTAGAATCGCATTTAGCAACACACCAAACACAGCATCCATAGCCCATATTATTAATGTAGCTGCTACTATCGTAAACACTACTACACCCGTTGCCTTTAATACGTCTTCCCTAGATGCCCAGGTTATTTTCTTAAATTCTGACTTTACTTCTTTAAGAAAAGTAAATGGGGAACGTTTTTTCGTTTTCCCGATAACTTTAGCTTCAGCAGCCATTTTTTTCACACCCTTAATAATTCTAAAGATACAAATTACTTTGTTTCTTTATGAGAAGTATGTGCCTTGCAGAACTTGCAGTATTTCTTAAGTTCTATTCTATCAGGGTCGTTTTTCTTATTCTTCATTGTGTTGTAATTTCTTTGCTTACACTCTGTGCATGCAAGTGTTACCTTTACTCTCACCCTCTACACCTCCTAGCTTATGCCAACTAGAAACACCTTAACTTTACATAGTTCTAGTTCAATTTATCACAATTTATATATACTGTCAATACTATACTATTTTATACTATAGTATCGAAGATTTCAACATGTTTTATTTGCTTTTCATGCATTTTTTTTACTTTTAGGCTTTAAAAAGGACTGGGCTAGCCAGTCCTATATATCAATTATAAATTGAAATTTATGGTAACTAGAATTATTCAGCTGATATTGATGAAACAACTCCAGCCCCTACTGTTCTTCCACCTT
>NZ_LFVU01000009.1 GCF_001047375.1 Clostridium cylindrosporum DSM 605 | reverse complement strand
CTTTAACGCCGATAGTACTAGTCTGGAGACGGACTGGGAGGGTAGGAAGTCGCTTCGTAAAAAGTGGCCCAGTAGCTCAGTTGGTTAGAGTGCTGGCCTGTCACGCCAGAGGTCGAGGGTTCGAGCCCCTTCTGGGTCGCCACTTTATGCCGGCATAGCTCAGTTGGTAGAGCAACTGACTTGTAATCAGTAGGTCGTGGGTTCAAATCCTATTGCCGGCTCCAAAAAGTCTATTTCTTAGGAAATAGACTTTTTTTATTTTTTGCTATATTATAAAATGAGTATTTTGTTATGGGAGGTTGTAAATATGCTTTATCGTGTTAAGCAGTTTTTCCTAGCCTTGTTTTCTAAGATTACAAATGAAGATAAGGAGTTTATAAATAGATATTTAAATGATGAAGATAAGAAAATTTTTAATAGGCTTCCTACTCATGAAAAGAAGCATTCACTTAATGTTGCAAGATATGTTTTGAATCATAATAAGGGTATAGATGATTTTTATATTAGGGCGAGTATTTTACATGATATAGGGAAGATAAATTCGGGACTTAATCCTATTTTTAAGGGGATAATAGTTATCTTGAATTCTCTTTCAGAGGAATTAACTAGAAAGATGCAATTTATAAAGCCTATTAGTGTTTACTATAACCATCCAAGTATAGGGGGAGGGATTTATAGGGATATAGATAGAGATATTTCTTATATAATAGAAAATCACCACAATTACACTATAACTGATCCTATAATAAAAATGATTCAGGAGGCAGACTCTAAAAATTAAGTTTATGCGATAGCGTATCTTTGCTCATGGATAAGGACTTCTAAGAATAAGTATGGGTTAAAACTCACCCTGATTCTTAGAAGTCTGTTTATAATATAGGGGTTTGGGCATAATAGTAATATGATTTAATACTTTGGAGGCATTATGAAAAAGAAGCTTTTACTTTATGTATATGGAATTACTATTATGTCCTTTATTATTTGTGGTTTATATTTTTCAGGAATGATGGAAAATACATATAATAGATTTTTTGGACCTAGGGATGAGTTACATACTCAGGTTAATTCGAATAAACTATATAGCGATAAGTCTATACCATTTATATCCTATATCCCAGATTCTGATGGTAAGTTATTAGAGCCTACTGTTATAGATATTAGTCCTAAGGGAAATATCTATATGAACCTAATTAATTCTCTTATGGCGTACTCTAAGGATTACTTTAAGGGAGACTTTAAGCTTATTTCTGTAACTAGAGACTCATCAGTAGTTAAAGTGAAATTATCTAGCAGCTTTAAGGAGGACTTATCCTTAAATGAAGAGAAGTTTTACTTAAGCCTAATGTCTATAGTAAATACCCTTTCAGAAATCAATAATGTAGATTATGTAGAGTTTTATTCTGGTAGCGAAAAGCTTGTTTTTAAGGGCACTTCTAGATTTCAAAGAAATGAAAACCTTATAGTAACTGAGTTTTTTGATTCACCTGATAGTGTCTTAAGAGAACAAATGAAACTAGAACAAAGGGGTGAGTTCCTTAAGGCATATTTGTTAATGTCATATAAGCATTCACCGAATAGAAAGATGTACCATGAATATCTTAGTGAGATGCAGGAGATTAAGTCTATAGGATTTTTAAGTGGTGACTTTAAGATTAAGGAGACTAAGATTAATGATGGAGTAGCTACTGTAGTTGTAGAATTCCAAAATGTATCTAATGAGGGCACTCCTGTTAATACATCTAATGTAACTGTTAAGTGCATATATATTGATAAAGGATGGTTTGTAGACTGGGTCAATGTGGATTAATTCCAAAAACATAATAAATATGTTATATTATAGTTATATAACAAAATAGGAGGCTGAAGAATGAAAAATTACCTTTATAAGATTATAGGGGCAATTGTTATTCTTGGAGTTATCATAGCAGTATCATCAGGTTTTCTTGTTGATATTCAGTGGTTTAAAGAGGTTGGATACTTAAATGTATTCATGACAACCTTAACTACTAAGATTTTAGTATTTGTACCTACCTTTATAATCTTTTTCGCATCGATTGTTTTCTATGTTAAAACCCTCAAATCAAAATTCTTAAGATTTATAGACGACGGGGACTTTGGTTTTAACATATCAAATGTTACTAACAAACTAATACTTGGAGTTTCAAGTATTACAGCTTTAATAGTATCAGCTCTATTTACCGGGAGTTTCTGGTATAAGATACTTGAATTCGTTAATGCTACACCTACAGGTGTAAAAGACCCAATATTCTCACTAGATGCTTCATTTTACATGTTTAAGTTACCTTTAGTTAAATCACTACTTTCACTTTTTATATTTATAGTTATTGTTCTTGGTGCAGTAGCATTAATATTCTACTTTACATTAAAGGCACAGGAGGGTATTAACGGCCTTCGTGGGGTTATAGATATTGAAAGAGGTGTTAAGGAAACTTTTATCGCAAGACAACTTGCAATACTTGGAGCTTTTTTACTAGTATTTTTATCATTAGTATTTGTAATTAAGGCATTGGAGCTTGTATATTCACCAAGTGGGGTTACCTATGGTGCAGGATACACAGATATTCATGTTTCACTTCCAGCCTATGGGATAATTGCAGTTCTTTGTATTGTATCTGCTATTATTTTTGCAGTTTCAGTTTTTAGGAAAAAGTTCAAGCCTGTTATTTATTCAGCAGTTACTATTGTTGTCATTATTTTTGGACAGGCTCTAGTTGCTGGAGTAGTTGAAAAGTTTATAGTAACTCCTAATGCTAGGGATAAGGAAATGCCGTATATAACTAATAACATTAAGTTTACTAGAAAGGCATTTGGACTTGAAAATATTGAACAAAGGGATTTCCCAGTTCAAAACAACTTAACACCTAAGGATATAGAAAATAATAAACTTACAATAGATAATATAAGAATTAATGAGTTTGATAGAATTGGAGAGGTTTATAATCAAATCCAAGCAATAAGAAACTACTATACCTTTAACAATATAGATATTGATAGATATACTATAGACGGTAAGCTGAGACAGGTTCTTATAGCACCTAGAGAACTTGATAATTCAAATAGAGAAGAAAAGTTCCAAACTTGGCAAAATAGGCACCTATTCTATACACATGGATATGGTATAGTTGCTTCATATAGTAACAGCGTTGGGCCAACAGGACTTCCAAGCTTTATATCTAAGGACATTCCTGTTACTGGACCAATTAAAGTTGATAAGCCACAAATATACTTTGGAGAGCTTACAAATGACTATTCAATAGTTGGAGCAAAGTCTAACGAAATAGATCATCCATCAGGAAATGAAAATAAGGAAACTAGATATAATGGTAAAGCAGGAATTAATCTAAGCTTTGGAAATAGGGTATTGTTTGCTGTAAATCAGCAAAGTATAAACTTCCTATTATCTAGTGAGATTTCATCAAAGAGTAAAATTATACTTCACAAAAATATAGTTGAGAGAGTTAATAAAATAGCTCCATTTATCCATTATGATAGGGATCCATATCTAGTAGCATCTAATGGTAAACTTTACTGGATTATAAATGGATATACTACATCTAACAAATACCCTTATTCAGAAATGTACGGAAACGTAAACTATGTTAGAAATTCTGTTAAGGCTGTAATAGATGCATATGATGGAACAGTTGATTTCTATTTAGATGATAATTCAGATGTTATAGCATCAACTATTTCAAAAATGTACAAGGGGTTATTTAAGGATATAAGCAAGATGCCAGAGGATCTTAAGGATCACTTAAGATATTCTGAGGATGTTTTTATGGCACAATCAAGGGTTTATGAAAAGTATCATATGACAAATCCAATGATATTCTATAATAATGAGGACCTTTGGAGTATAGCGAGATACAAGGGATCAGATGACAGGGAAGCTCAAATTGAACCTGTTTATCAGCTAATGAAACTTCCACAGGAGAAGGAAGAGAAATTCCTATTAACTATACCTTATACTGTTGCTAAGAAGGAAAACATGGTATCATGGCTTACAGTTGAGGCTAATGAGGAAAAATCAAAGCTAGTTCTTCTTAAGTTCCCTAAGGAACAAGCAGTATATGGACCTCAACAGTTTAATTCTAAAATTAATACAGATACAGAAATATCTCAAGAGCTTACACTTTGGAGTCAAAGAGGTAGTGAGGTTAAGTTCGGGGAGGCTACTATAATACCTATAAAGAATAGTTTATTATATGTAAAACCACTGTATCTAAAGTCACAGGGAGGCAAGGGTCTTCCAGAACTTAAGAGAGTTATAGTTCAATACGGTGACAAGATAGTAATGGAAGAAAATATACCAAAGGCCTTAGCTAGGTTATTTGGAGCTAATATAGTAGATGAAGAAGCACAGCCTTCAAAGCCTGGTGAAAATGTGGTAACACCTTCACAGGAAAAGGCATCTGATATGGTTAAAAGGGCAACTGATCTATTTAACAAAGCTACAGATGCTCAGAAAAAAGGCGATTGGGCTGCATACGGAACTTATCTTAAGCAGCTTGAAGATGAGCTTAACAAGCTACAACAAAACGTAAAGTAAATAATATAAGGATTAAACACAGAAGTTAGATTATGAATCTAACTTCTGTGTTTTTTTATATTTAATTATTTTATGTAATAAAACTTGTAACTAATCATATCCTATAATAATAATATGTATAGTAGGATATAGAGGGCAGAGGCTTACTATAAGATAATAAAGGTTAGGGGTTAGGAGGTGAGTACTATAATACAGATAAAAAATGTGAGCAAGGTTTTTAAGAATAAGGGGAATACTGTAGAGGCATTAAAGAATGTAAACATTAGTGTTAGTAAGGGAGATATATTTGGAGTTATAGGATTTAGTGGTGCAGGAAAAAGCACATTAATAAGACTTGTAAACCTACTTGAAAAACCTACTTCTGGGGAAGTCATTGTAAATGGGAAGAATTTAGCTAGATTAAGAGCCAGTGAATTAAGAAGTAGCAGAAAGAATATAGGAATGATTTTTCAGCAGTTTAACCTTCTTAACTCTAAAACTGTATATGAGAATATTGCTTTGCCTCTTATATTAAATAATACACCTAAAGAAGAAATAAATAAAAGGGTGTATGATTTATTAGAATTTGTTGGGCTTCGTGATAAGGCGAATACCTATCCAAGTAAATTATCAGGTGGACAAAAACAACGGATTGGAATAGCACGTGCACTTGCAACGAGTCCCTCTATTTTATTATGTGATGAGGCAACATCTGCACTAGATCCTAAAACAACCCAATCTATTTTATCATTATTAAAACGTGTTAATAGGGAACTTGGGATTACTATTTTAATAATTACCCATGAAATGAATGTTATAAGAGACATATGCAATAAGGTTGCTGTTATGGAAAATGGGGAGGTTATAGAACAGGGAGAGGTTTTAGAGGTTTTCGGTAATCCTAAAAAGGAAACAACTAAAAACTTTGTACAAACTGTTATAAATGATAAGGTGCCAAACTCAATTATTAAGTCAATTAAAGAGGATTCTAATTATCATGTTGTGGTGAGATTAAGGTTTATAGGTGAAAACTCAAAAAGGGCATTGATTTCTGAGGTAGCAAAAAACTTTAATGTTTATATAAATATCTTGTTCGCGACAGTAACTGAGCTTCAAGAAACTACACTTGCAAACATTATTATTGGGCTTAAAGGAGAACTTCAAGATGTTAATACTGCATTTGAATATATTAAAAACCAAAATATACATGCAGAAAGGGTTGAGTTAAAATGACGATTACAACAGAGCAGCTTATAAAGGCGTTCGTTGATACTTTGTATATGGTTAGCTTTTCACTTTTAATTGGAGTTATTATAGCAATTCCATTAGCTGTTACCTTAGTGCTAACAAGGGAAAATGGAATACTTCAAAATAGAATTATATACAACATATTAAACTTTGTAATTAATATACTTCGATCACTTCCTTTTATTATTTTGTTAGTGGCAATAATGCCATTTACGAAGTTAGTTGTAGGAACATCTATTGGAATAAAAGCAGCAATAGTACCACTTATAGTTTATATTGCTCCTTATATAGCTCGATTAATTGAGAACTCTTTACTAGAGGTTGATAGAGGAATTATTGAAACTTCTCAGGCAATGGGTGCAACTCCCTATCAGGTAGTTAGATATTTTCTACTTCCAGAGGCACTTCCTTCATTGGTACTTTCCATTACAACTGCAACTATAGGTCTTATAGGTGCAACTGCAATGGCAGGAACAGTTGGTGCAGGGGGAGTAGGAGATCTTGCAATATCATACGGATATGCTCGTTTTGATACTATAGTTATGGTTATAACAGTAGTCATATTAATCTTTGTTGTTCAGTTTATACAGAACATTGGAAATCTAATATCAAAGAAAATTAGACATTAATAAATAAAGGGGGAAAAGTGATGAAGAGGATAGTAAAAAAAGCGATAGCAGCAATGTTAATAGGAGCAATTTCTATAGTAGGTTTCGTTTCTTGCCAAAAGAAAGCGGAGGTTAGTAGTACTGGAGGGGAGAAGAAAACTGAAAAGAAAACAATAAAGCTAGGTTCATCTCCAGGTCCATATGACGTTCTTTTTAAGGATGCTGTAAAACCAATTCTAGAGGCAAAGGGCTATACTGTAGAATCTATAGACTTTTCAGAACTCCAATTATCTAATGTAGCTATTTCTGAGGGAAGTGTTGATTTTAATGTATCCCAGCATAGCGCATATATGAATGTATTTAATAAGAATAAGGGAACAAATCTTGCGGCTTTAACACCTATACCAACGGTACCAGCTGGGATTTTTTCAGATAAACATGCTTCACTAAATGATGTAAAGTCTGGTGCAAAGGTAGCAGTACCTCAAGATTCATCTAATACAGCTAGAGCACTTGCATTACTTCAAAAAGCAGGATGGATTAAGCTTAAAGAAGGTGTACAATTAATTAAGGCTACTACAAATGACATTGTAGAAAACAAGCATAAGTTAGAAATTATACCTATGGATTCAACTCAAATTCCACGTGTTTTATCAGACGTTGATTTTGCAATTATACCAGGAAGTGTTGTTTATGCTTCTAAACTTGACCCTAAGAAAACACTTCTATCTGAAGATGTTTTAAAGGAATTACAGCTTGTTGTAGTAGTTGACGAAAAAAACAAAGATGCACAGTGGGCAAAGGATATAAAGGATGCGTATCTATCAGATGAGTTCAAAGAATATATGAAGGAACACAATAAAGATAACTATTGGTTTATTCCTGATGAATTAAAATAAATATATTTAAGGCTGTTAACAGTATATAGTTAACAGTCTTTTTGTAGTTAAGATTTAGAATAATATATACATTGACAGGCTAGTTATATAATTGTAAGATATATGCAATTGGGGAATATGTAAGAATAAGTTAACAAATACTTATTGACGAATAAATATTATAAGTGATATAATTCATTCACAATATAAATTCCTAGTAATATTATGTATTAAGTAGGAATTAAAATAAGAGGAGATGAGACATTATGGATAAAAGTAATATAAATAATTTAATCAACAACATAAAAGGTGAGCTAGTTACTTGTTATAAAATGTTTCATCAAAATCCTGAGCTTTCAAATGAAGAGTACAAAACAACTCAGATGATTAAGGATATTCTTAATGAAGCGGGTATTGAGGTTTTAGATACATCACTTAAAACAGGACTTGTAGCACGAATAGAAGGAAAAAGTAAGGGGCCTGTTGTGGCACTTCGCTGTGACATTGATGCTCTTAAAATAGATGAAGAGACAGACCTTGAGTATAGATCATTAAACAAAGGGGTAATGCATGCCTGTGGACATGATTTTCATATTGCTACGATGATCGGTGCAGCTCTTTTATTAAAGGAGAAGCAAGATGAACTTCAGGGAACAGTTAAGATAATATTCCAACCTGCAGAGGAGGATGGACACGGTGCAGAGGACGTTATAGCAACAGGTGCACTAAATGATGTATGGACTATATTTGGAGTTCACACATCAACGGTTCTGAATGTCGGGGAGATAGGACTTACACTTAACCCTCCAACTGCAGCGGTAGATCACTTTATGATAAATATTAATGGGGTAGGAACACACGCTGCTCACCCACAAAAGGGAGTAGATCCTATTATTATATCTGCTCATATAATTACAGCACTACAAACAATAATCACTAGAAATGTAAGTGCCTTTGATAGCGCTTTAATTAGTATAACAAATGTTCATAGTGGAACTACTTGGAATGTTATTCCTTCAACTGCATTTATTGAGGGGACTGTTAGAACACTGGATAAGGACACAAGAAAGCTAATAGAAGAAAAAATGAGAGCAATTTCAACATCTATTGCTACTAGTTTTGGTGGTGAAGCTGAATTTATATGGAGACAAGGACCACCAGCTACAGATAATTCACCTAGATGGGTTGAGGTAGCAAAAAACGTAGCTATGAAAAGTGCTCTTAGGGTAAAAACTTCACCACCTTCACTTGGAGGAGAGGATTTTGCATATTATCAAGAGAGAATTCCAGGAGTTTTCATCCATATGGGAACAGGAGATGCATATCCACAGCATCATCCTAAATTCACTGTTGATACTACCGCTTTATATGGTAGTGCAGTTTACTTTAAGAACCTTGCTATAGAATCACTAAAAAAGTTAAATGAAGAAGAAGGATTATATTCAGGAGAAGGAATTTAAAATATTTAGACACCATTAGCCTTTTATAAGCAGCTAATGGTGTCTTTTGTATTTACAGCTATATTTATTTGTTGCTATATAAATCAATAACCAACTGGAAAAGTATAGGAATTTTCTATTATGCTAGTTAAGTTTTATAAACTATAATACATTTGTTAACATATATTCCAACAATATGTTTGTAATTACATTAGAAAAAACTACAGGGGGAGTAACATGATAGAAATTAGAGGCGTAAGTAAAACCTTTAAAAGTAAGGAGAATACTGTAGAAGCGTTAAAAGATGTTAATATTCATGTTAACTCCGGAGATATCTTTGGAGTTATTGGTTATAGTGGAGCTGGAAAAAGTACATTAATAAGGATTGTTAATCTTCTTGAAAAGCCAACCTCAGGTAAGGTTATAGTAGATGGAAAAAATCTTTTAAGTTTAAGTAAAAGGGAACTCAGAAGTGTTAGAAAAAGAATAGGAATGATATTTCAGAACTTTAACCTTCTTAATTCAAAAACAGTTTATGAAAATGTAGCAATTCCCTTGATACTAGAAGGAGCCTCAAAGGAAGAGATTAAAAAAAGAGTAAATGATGTACTAGATTTTGTAGGATTAAGTGATAAATCAAGCACCTATCCTAGTAAGTTGTCGGGGGGACAAAAGCAGCGTGTAGGTATAGCAAGGGCACTTGCTACAAATCCTTCTATTTTACTATGTGATGAGGCAACTTCTGCACTTGACCCTAAAACAACAAAGTCTATATTAGAGCTTTTAAAACGCATTCATAGTGAAATGGGAATAACCATTTTGATAATTACCCATGAGATGAATGTTATAAAGGATATATGCAATAAAGTAGCTGTTATGGAGGATGGGAAGGTTATAGAACAGGGAGAAGTTCTAGAGGTCTTCGGTAGTCCGAGGCACGAAACTACAAAAAGCTTTGTAAAAACAGTTATAAATGATGAAATCCCTACTTCAATAATACAGGATATAGAAAAAGAGAGGGATTATCATATTATAGCAAAATTAAAGTTTATAGGAGAAAACTCAAAAAGAGCATTAATATCAGAGGTTTCTCAAAGGTTTAAGGTTAAGGTAAATATATTATTTGCAATTGTAACTGAACTTCAGGAAACGGTATTTAGTAATTTAATAATAGGTATTCAGGGAGATTCAGATGAGGCTGAAAAGGCCTTTGATTATATAAGAAAACAAAATATAGATGTAGAAAGGGTTGAGTTGAAATGTTAGTTACAACACAGCAGCTTATAAAAGCCTTTGTAGACACTATTTTAATGGTAAGCTGGTCACTTTTTATAGGAACTCTTATAGCTATTCCCTTGGCACTTATTTTGGTGTTAACAAGGCCAGATGGGATACTACAGAATAAGTATGTTTATAGCATATTTAATGTTGTAATAAATATCCTTCGATCACTGCCCTTTATTATTTTGCTTGTTGCTATTATGCCCTTTACTAGGTTAGTGGTAGGAACATCTATAGGAATAAAAGCCGCAATAGTTCCTCTAATCGTGTACATAGCACCTTATATTTCAAGACTCATTGAAAACTCATTACTTGAGGTTGATAGGGGAATTATAGAAGCATCTCAAGCGATGGGGGCTACTACCTATCAGGTAATAAGATATTTTCTAATTCCAGAGGCAATGCCTTCTCTTGTTCTTTCTATAACAACAGCAACTATTGGACTTATAGGGGCAACTGCAATGGCAGGAACTGTTGGGGCAGGAGGAGTTGGAGATATTGCAATTTCATATGGATATGAGCGTTTTGATACTTTAGTTATGGTTATAACTGTGCTTATATTAATAGCGGTTGTTCAACTTGTTCAAAACATCGGAAACTATGTTTCAAGGAAACTTAGATATTAGATTAGATAAGGGGGAAGTTTTATGAAAAGAAAGTTTAAAAAAGCATTGGCATTAGGACTTATTTCTTTAATTTCTATTGCATCACTTGTAGGATGTCAAAGCAAAACAAAGGAAACTCAAGGAGATGCTAAGGTAGAGGAGAAAAAAACAATAACTATGGGTTCATCTCCAGGGCCATATGATGTACTTTTTCAAGAGGCAGTAAAGCCTATTTTAGAGAAAAAGGGATATACAATTAAAACTGTTGATTTTTCAAAGTTCCAAATGAATAATACAGCACTTGCAGAGGGTAGCGTAGATTTTAATGTATCACAACACAGTGCTTATATGAAAACATTTAATAAGGAGAAAAATGCAAATCTAGTAGCATTAACTCCTATACCAACAGTACCTGCTGGGCTTTTCTCAGCAAATCATAAATTACTTGATGAAGTTAAAAAAGGTTCAAAGGTAGCAATCCCTCAAGATCCTTCAAACTGTGCAAGAGGACTTGCACTACTTCAAAAAGCAGGTTGGATTAAGCTAAAAGAGGGAATAGAGTTAACAAAGGTTACTTTAAATGATGTTGCAGAAAACAAAAAAGATATAGAAATTGTACCTATGGACTCAAGCCAAATTCCTCGTGTTTTAAAGGATGTTGATTTTGGAGTTTTACCAGGTAGTGTTGTATATGCATCAAAGGTAGACCCTAAGACATCTCTACTTGCTGAGGATGTTCTAAAGGACCTTCAACTTGTTCTTGTAGTTAATGGAAAGAATAAAGATGCTGAATGGGCTAAGGCAATAGCTGATGCTTACCGTTCAGATGAATTTAAAACATATATGAAGGAACACAACAAGGATAATTATTGGTTTATACCAGATGAAATAAAGTAAGTTGTAAAATTGAAAATAAGTGGTATAATATCTTGTATAAACCTATGATGAGGACTAGTAATTATTTTCTTTGGTTAAGAGAGTCGGTGGCTTGGTGTAAACCGATACAAGGGATTAATGAATCCACCTTTGAGGGACTGTGATGAACAGTACCGTTTGCTGCGGTTAATAGCATTAAAGAGGATTAGTTATACTAATCAACTTAGGTGGCAACGCGGAATGATATAACCTTTCGTCCTATATAATAATAGGATGAAGGGTTTTTTTGTTTTTAGGGAATAATATTATTATATTTCGTTAGAGTTTAATAATTTATGTAACTATAAAACATGAAAATAAGGCATCATTTTAGGTAGAATTATTTATTCAAAAGGAGGACGTTACATATGCTAGATATTAAAAGAATTAGAACGAATCCAGAAGAAGTTAAAGAAGGAATGCTAAAAAGAAACAAGGAAGCTGAAGCTAAGTCAATTGATACTATTTTAGAAATTGACGAGAAAAGAAGAGCAATACTTGTTGAGGTTGAAGAGTTAAAGAGCAAGAGAAACACTGCTTCAGGTGAAATAGCTAAGATGAAAAGAGCGGGAGAGTCAACTGACCATATCATGGCTGAAATGAAGGAACTTTCAGATAAGATTAAGGCTCTTGATGAAAGTGTAAATGCTCTAGAAGAGGAACAACAAAGCCTTATTCTAAGACTTCCAAACGTTCCAAACCCAACAGTACCAAAGGGAACTGATGATACTGAAAATATAGAAATGAGAAAGTTTGGAACTCCTAGAGAATTCGCCTTCGAAGCTAAGGCTCACTGGGATATAGGAACAGGACTTGATATACTTGACTTCGAAAGAGCAGGTAAGGTAACAGGAGCTAGATTTACTTTCTACAAAGGTAAGGGAGCAAAGCTTGAAAGAGCACTTATTAATTTCATGCTTGATATGCATACAGAAAAGCATGAGTATGTAGAAATACTTCCTCCATTTATGGCTAACTCAAGAAGTTTAACAGGAACAGGACAGCTTCCTAAGTTTGAAGAGGATATGTTTAAGCTAAACGGAACAGACTACTATCTAATTCCTACAGCAGAGGTTCCAGTTACTAATATATATAGAGATGAAATACTAAGTGGTGAAAGTCTTCCAATAAAGCATACAGCATACTCACCATGCTTTAGAGCAGAGGCTGGTTCTGCTGGAAGAGATACAAGAGGGCTTATAAGACAGCACCAATTCAATAAGGTAGAGCTTGTTAAGTTTGCTCATCCTGATACTTCATATAATGAGCTAGAAAAGCTTACAAATGATGCAGAGGAGATACTAAAGACTCTAGGACTACCATATAGAGTAGTTAAGCTTTGTACAGGGGATCTTGGATTCAGCTCAGCTATGACATATGATATAGAAGTGTGGATGCCAAGCTACGGAAGATATGTTGAAATCTCAAGCTGTTCAAACTTTGAAGACTTCCAAGGAAGAAGAGCTAATGTGAGATTTAAGGAAAATGCTAAGGATAAGCCAAAGTTTGTTCATACATTAAATGGATCAGGTGTAGCAGTAGGTAGAGCGCTATCAGCGATACTTGAAAACTACCAAAGAGAAGACGGAACTGTTGAAGTGCCTCAGGCTCTAAGACCATACATGGGTGGACTTGAAGTAATAGAAGGAAAATAATATATAAGTGTGTTAATAAGGCAGCTATTTTAATAATGGCTGCCTTTTTGTGTGTAAAAAACATTATATAAGGGTTAAATAGTGTGTAATAAAAGGCGTATTTAAGCAAGATATCTATGATTTACGGGGCTTTACATAGGAAAATGTCTATATTTAATATGTGTATGAAAAATATAGGCTATTATAGGGTTGAAGTGAGGGAGCAAAAGTATAGAAAAAAATGGTTTCTTACACTTTTTGAAGCATAGTTTTATATTTTGCACTTCTAAATCCATAAGAATCAATATTTTCACCTTAAATTAAGGCTTATTAGTTAATTTTTAGGTTCAATTTAAGAAACTTTTATAAGAAATACCCTTCTATCTTCTTAAATTATTAAAAACCATCTTTTATTCACACCTTTTAGAAATTTAAAATTTTATATGCATACAAATATTACCAGTTCAGTCTATAGAAAATATCTATAGACTGAATATTTAAAATCTATTGAAATTATTTGGAAATAGTGGTATGTTTTAAGTGTACTAGTTGGTGTGGTACACATCATACACATATAAAAAGAATTAATGAAAATATAATTGTTTTTAGCATAAAAGGAGGGAAATAAATGAAGAAACTATATATAGGTCTTGGTATTTCTGCTGCTTTAATAGTAGGGGGAATAGCTTATTCAGCATATGCAAGGCCTACTGTAAACATGGCAACTATGGGTAAGTATTACTATCAGAAAAGAGATTTTAGAAACGACTTAGAAGGTAAGGCAAATGTTATTTATGGCGACCAAGATAAGCTAAAACTAAAGATAAAACTCGATGATTTCTCCGGAGGAGAAGAGGTTAGAAATCTAATTTATAAATTAAAGGATAGAGAATATAAGTTTACTAAACAAGAGCAAAAAATGTTTGATAAATATATGTCTCAGGGAGCAGACGAAAAGAAAGAACCTAAAATATTGCTAAAGGAAATTATTAAGTACAAATGGACTAATCCAGTAAATATTACTCTAGCAAAAGACGAAGGTAAGAAGATTAAATATAGAGATGGAGGAGATGGCTACAGTAATCTAATTAAGCCCATACTAGATAGTGATAGGGTGTCCCTTTCAGGAAGTATAGTTATGAATAGAAAACAAGGGTTCAATGAGGAATTATTTATTTATGGAGTAAGAGGGAGTGGGACACTAGAGCTAGAATTTGAAGCCGTTTATAAATAGGAGGTGTAGAGAGTGATAAAAATCGATCCAAGAAGCTCAATGCCGATATATGAGCAAATCGTAGCAAATATAAAAGAAGCAATATTAAAGGGTATAATATCACCTACAGATAAGCTACCTTCAATAAGAGAAATGGCAAGTATGCTAGTTACAAACCCTAACACAGTTTCAAAGGCATATAGCGAACTTGAAAGACAAGGAGTTATAGAAACACTAAGGGGAAGAGGAACATTTGTATGTGAAAATTTTAGACCAAAGCTTGAGGAGGAAAGAATGGAAACTTTAATTAATACCTTGAAGCAAGTTGTACTTGAGGCAAGGTACCTAAACCTTACAGATGAAAAACTATGCAATATTATTAAGGGTATGTACGGAAATCTTGAGGGAGGTGAGAAAAGTGATAAGAACTAAAAGACTTTCGAAGAACTTTCAAGATAAAACAGCTCTAAATGATATAAATATAAGCTTTAAGGAAGGGTCATTACATGGGCTTGTAGGGGTTAATGGATCAGGGAAATCCACCCTTCTAAAGTGTATTACAGGAGTATATAGGGGAGATAGTGGAGAGGTCTTAATTAGTGGACAACCTGTATATGAAAATAACTCTATTAAGGAAACTATAGCCTATATAGAGGATGAAAATGATTTTTTCTCATCATATAGGGTAAATGAGGTTATTAAATTTTATACAATGACCTATGACAAGTTTTCTATAGAGATGTTTAATAAGCTAAATGAGATATTTAATATATCTAAAAAGTCTAGGGTAAGATCACTTTCTAAGGGGCAGAAAATGAGGCTTTCTATAATGCTTGGATTCTCGATTCAGCCAAAGGTTCTTATACTTGATGAGCCTACAAATGGTCTTGATCCTATAATTAGAAAGGAATTTCTAAAGATATTAGTTGACTATGTATATAATAATAAGGCAACAGCGGTTATAGCTTCTCATAACCTTACTGAGCTTGAAAGAATGTGTGATAGTATAACTCTTCTTGATTCAGGGGAGGTTAAGTACTCCTTAACACTTGATGATTTAAAGGAAAAGGTACGTAAGATTCAAGTTATGTTCAAAGGAGAGGTAGAAATTAATCATCCATCTATAGTAAGTGTTGAGAAATTAGGCAGAGTTCATTATCTAGTTACTAATAACTATGATTCAAGCATACTTCACTATATAAATTCACTAGGTGCAGAGTTTGTAGAGGAAGTTGATATGTGTCTTGAGGACATGTTTATATATACAGTTGGAGGTGAATATAGTGAACTGGTTTAAAAAATCTATTGTATATGACCAAAAAAGAAAGTTATTAATACTACCAATACTAATGCTTTTAATAATTGTATATAACATTATGAATATAGCAAGTAGAATTGCAAATCCAAATGTATACCAAGAGGATTTAAGTTTAACTATAGGTGCTACCTCATATTTTTTCATATTGTGCTTAGTTGGAATAATTGCTTTGGTTTCAGTAGGGATTAGAGATAAAAGTGAGAGAAGTTATATGGTGTCAATGCCTATAAAAAGGCATAATATAATATTAACCAAGCTAGCATGTGCAGTTATAGCAGTTATTGTTCCTATATTTATAGGGTTTTTAATAGAATCTGGAGTGTATGTAGTTAATAGAACTTATCTAGTAGCTGAGGGTTATCCATATTTAGATGTATTTATTAAGTATTTTTCTTTAGCTATTGTTTCGCTTACTGTAATCGGTGGAGTATATATTCTTAGTCTTATATACAACAATATAAAGGTTCCAGTTGTTTTAGTAATTATAGGAGTTATATCCTCTGGGTATCTACTTGCTTCTGTAACAAACTGTTTTCATTATAATAGTAAAATAAGAAGAAGTATTGAGGACTTTTTTAATTATATAGCTGATATTATAGATACACCAGGTAGTGTAACTGCATCTTTTTACCCAAGTACCATAGGAAGAATAATTGTACTTATAGGTATTGTAGTTTTATTATTCACTTTAATAGACTTTGTAGCAGGGAAATTTAGTAATGATGTATATGATAACTTATTTTCATTTAAAATAAGTAAAATTCTTTCATATATAGCACTTGCTTTAGCAGCAGCAGCTATATTTAATTTAATAAGTGGAGTTATAATTGACATATTATACTTCCAACCAAGATATAGAAGTCAAGTAGAAATAAAACAGGCAACAAGTCTTTTTGTGTATAGGGCACACTTTGTAGTCACTGTTATACTTACACCACTATGGATATTTATAGCAAGTAAAATAAATAAGAAGTTAGAGGAGAGATTTTAGTGACCCTTTATAAAGCTTTAAGTTTTATATGTTTCTTAGGAATAGTAGTCTTAGTTTATTTAGGATTAAATTAGAAGAGGGTTCAAAGTAATTATTGTAGTTAATAAGTTAAAATAGTAAATTAGCCACTTTCCGACACGATATAAGGAAAGTGGCTAATTTTATATAGCTACTTGAAAAAATTGACATATTTAATTCCTTTATATATAATGCAAACTAATATGTCTATGGGAGAAAATAACAAAGGGGGAGGTAGAGTGGTAAAGCTTAGAATAAAGAAAATATTATCGGTATTTATATTAATTGTATTACTTATAGCAACATACGGAACACTTAGGATAGCTAGATTTAGAATATATGAAATTAAAAATATACTTGTAGAGGGTAAAAACCTAGTTTATGAGGGACCTAAAAAAGTAAATAAAGCTGAACCTACAAGGTTTAATAATATAAAAAGAATTGATACCAAGGCTTCAAAGGTAAATAACATATCAATTTACTTTAAAGGGGATAAGTTATATACAGACATATATGAAAAGGACTTAAGATACTATGTAGACTTTAGAAGCTTTGTAAGAGAGGTTCAAGGAGATATAATTCCTGATGGCGATAAGGTAATATTAAACTACAAAAATAAAAAGATAACTATAAATAAGGAATTAAAAACTTACTCTAAGAAAAGCGACTCTATAGAATTTAGAGGGGAAGTTCTAAATATAAATAATAAAAAGTACATATCCTTAAATGATATAGAGGGTATGCTTGATTTTAGAGATACTTGGAATATAGAAAAGGGCATTATTAATGTATTTGATGACAAGAAAAAAGTTAATATATCTCCAGTTTGTAAGTCAGGCAAAGCTGCACTTATAAGACTTGAGGACGTATCAACAGGTTCCACACTTAAAAGTAGTACAGCAAAGGAAAAGATGAAGATACTTGCAGATAACCTTTATATAAATGGAATCAAATTTAATGTGGCTTGGGTTCCAAGATTCAAGAATCCTCAAAAAGGAATAGATAATGATTTATTAACTAATAAAACAATGAGTAATGTACAATTTATAAATATGATGGACCATTTAATACAAAAAGGTGGAGCTATAGGACTTCATGGGTATACTCATCAAGCAAATGGAGATATTAGTCTTAAGGGATTTGAATTAACTCGTAAACTTAATTCAAGTGAATCTGAAACGAGAAGGGTTATAGAAAGTGGAATTACTACAGCTAAGACTCTTAATATCCCTATAAGTTTCTTTGAAAGTCCACATTACGGGGCAACAAGATCCCAGCAAAGAATAATTGAGGATTATTTTAATGTTATTTATGAGCCTTATAAGGGTTACTATAACTTCAATCCACTATATAGCTTTAAGGATAAAAGCAGGCTATATGTACCTACTCCTTTAGGATATATACATGATAAAGATGGAGAAGATATAATTAAAAAAATAGAAAAGCAATGGGACTTTAGATTGAATAGTTTCTTTCTTCATCCTTATTTTGAATTTGGATTTATCGATTTAAAGGATACAGATAAGTATGGATATAGAGATTATAATTATAGTGAAAAGTCTCCACTTAATAGAATTATCAAGACCTTAGGAAGAAATGGATATGTAACTATAAGTGTAAAAGATTTATAGAAAAAAAGTTTAAGATTTTTTTACAAATAGTGTTGACATTAATTTTAAGGGCTGATATAATACATAATGTAAGACGGAGAGATGGTCGAGTTGGTTTAAGGCACCGGTCTTGAAAACCGGCGTAGGGG
>NZ_LFVU01000008.1 GCF_001047375.1 Clostridium cylindrosporum DSM 605 | reverse complement strand
TGTGTAGCTGACTGATACTAATAGATCGAGGGCTTAATCTTGATTAAGTTCAAAAGAATGCTGTGCAGTTTTCAAAGAACTATCTTTGAAATGCATCAAGTGATGATGGCAGAGAGGATACACCCGTTCCCATTCCGAACACGAAGGTTAAGCTCTCTAACGCCGATAGTACTAGTCTGGAGACGGACTGGGAGGGTAGGAAGTCGCTTGGTTTAAAAATGTTCCGCGGTAGCTCAATGGTGGAGCACTCGGCTGTTAACCGATAGGTTGGAGGTTCGAGTCCTCTCCGCGGAGCCATTTTTATTTTTTGACGATATTAAATGCAATCTTAATTTAAGGTTGCATTTTTTATTTTTTGTATTTAATTATATAAGTTATAAAATATGGTAATAATATAAGCTATAAGAGTATATAAAAGCTTGATTATATCCTAAGATATAGTTTTGTTAAAATTAATTATAAAAGGAGGATAGAAATAATAGTCTAAAATATACATTTATGTATTTAAGATTATTATAAAATATTATGAAAAAGTTCGTGTACCCTATAGTAATTATTTTTACCATGTCTACATTGATATGGGGATTTCAGATTTTTAGTAGTAAGAAAAATAACTTATCAAGTCCAGAAAAAATAGTATACACTGATACTAAAACCATTCCTGATAACTATACTCCAGAGATGGCAAAGTCTAAAGGGGATGTTGTTATAGTTAATACCCAAATATATAATAAGCAAAAACTTGATAAGTTTTTGCAGAGTATAAAGGAAAAAAGACTTGATAAGGTACAGATTGTATCCTATACAAATGAAGGAGATGCATTAATAGAACAGCTATACTATGATGGCCAAATGATAAAATTAATAACAGATAATACAAGAAATAAAGAGGCATTAAGTAATCAAAAAGAAGTTAATACTTATGATGTAGCTGAAATAGTAAAGCAAATTAAGGATGAAGGCACAGTATATGTAGCTAATCTTTTAAATGGAGAAAGTTTTGATATTGCTTATTTTAAAAAATAAAATTCTATTAGGGAAAAGTCCCAATAGCTTATATAAAGGCTATTGGGATTACTTTTTAGAAATAAATTTATTATCTTTAATATAAAATCTCCAAGGGAAGTCTTTAGCCTCTTCAGCATAGTCAATATTAATTCTCTTAGAAATAACAATATTTTCAATAGATATATCTTCATTTTCAGTTATATAAAAATCCTCTGATAATAGGTCTTTAGCATTCTGCTCTTTATTAATACCCATGGCTATACATAGCTTACCAGGTCCATTAGATAAATTAAGGACTTGTTTTTTTGTGAGGTTTTCGTATAAGACTCCATATCGATCAAATGCCATATCATCAAGTCCAGTTAAAGGTTCAAGAGCTCGAATGAGAATTGCACAGGGTTCATTAACTTTTTCACTTACAACATTCATACAGTGATACATACCGTAAATAAGGTATACATAGGATGTGCCACCTATATTAAAAATAGTTTCAGTTCTAGGTGTTTTTTTATAGTTATAAGCATGACAAGCTTTATCCATTGATCCTATATATGCTTCAGTTTCAACTATTTTACCTATTCTTGGTTTACCATTAACAATATGAACGAGGTTCTTGCCTAGAAGGTTTTTAGATACGCTTAATGTATCCTGAAGGTAAAAATCTCTGCTTAGTTTTTTCATGATACTCTCCTTAATAATAGTTAATAATTAGTATTATAATTTTTAATTGTAAATATACAAGTTATATTATAGGGACAATAATTTGATATAATATCTATTAATAGGATAAAATGTATAAAATGGTATAAAATAGTCGTAATTTATGATAATATTTAATGGTATGAATATTTTAGGAGGGATAAAATGAAACTATTTAAAAAGATTTTATTAGCATCATTTATGCTAGTTTTTATGCTTTCATTTGTAGCCTGTAATAAGGAAGAAAATAAGGCTAAAGAGGGAAGTGTTAAGGGAAATACGATAAAGGTTGTTGCTACTTCTGAGGATTATAAAACATTATTTGATAAGTTTACAAAGGAGACAGGGATAAAAACAGAAGTTTTATCAATGTCATCAGGTGAAGTTCTTTCAAGAGTTAAGGCAGAGGGAAAAAGTAAGATGGCAGATCTTTGGTTTGGTGGAGGAATTGACTCATTTATGTCTGCTAAAAAAGAGGGATTATTAGCTACAGTTAGTTTTGACTCTGCAAGTAAAATTGATGCAGAGTTTAAAGATGTAGATAATCAATGGTTTAGTAAGGGTGTTACCGTTGTTGGGTTTATAGTTAATCCTACATTACTAAAGGAAAAAAATATTCCAGAGCCAAAAACTTGGGATGATTTAAAGAAGGCTGAGTATAAGGATCTTATTATAATGTCAAATCCAGCAATATCAGGAACAAATTATGCTGTTATAAATTCTATACTTCAAAGTAAAGGTAATGATGCTGGATGGAAATACTTTGAAGATTTAAATAAGAATATTAAATTCTATAGTAAAAGAGGAAAAGATCCAGCACTTAAGGTATCTGAAGGGGAGTTTGCTATAGGAATTACATATATAGATAAAACTTTAGATAAGATGATAGAGGAAAAGGGATTAAGGATAATATATCCACAGGATGGTATGCCATGGATACCAGATGGAGTTGCAGTATTTAAGGATTCAACTAATGAAGCAGGGGCTAAGAAATTCATAGAGTGGTTATATAAAGATGAAAATTTAAAAGAGCTTGTTAATATAGATAAGAAGAATACATTAAAGCTTGTTATGCCATCTCTTACTGGGGTTCAACTTGATTTTGATAAGGAAAAGTTACTTAAAGTAGACCTTAAGCTATTTGGTGAGCAAAGAGAGGCTATACTAGCTAAATGGAAGGATCTAATAGGAAGTAAGGCTGGAGAATAATGAAATCAAAGTTTAAGAAGGTATCTAAATTAGATACCTCTTTTTATAATCTTTTGGATAAAGGATTAATTAGTATAGTTTTAATCCTTTGTATAATATTTATTTTATATCCTATTATATGTTTAATGATTCAAAGTATAAAAGTTGATACTAGTATCTCCTTTAAATTATATGAAAACATAATAGAAAAAAATAAAAGGTTACTATTTAATAGTATATTTGTAGCTACTTTATCAGGGGCTATATCAACGATACTCTCTTTAATCATAGCTTTAAGAATACATAGCTTTTCTTCTATTATAAATAAGCTAGGTAAGATTATTTTGATGTTATCTATGATATCACCACCCTTTGTAGCATCACTTGCATATATACAGTTATTTGGTAGAAGAGGATATATAACATATCATTTTCTAGGAATAAACTATGATCCTTATGGAATTCATGGAGTAATAATAATGCAGGTAATAGGATTTATTCCATTAAGCGCACTTATGATACTTGGGGTTATAGAGAAAGTTGACAAAAGACTTTTAAAGGCATCACTGGACCTTGGTTCAAGTGAAAATAAAGCAATTATAAGTGTGCTACTACCTCTTATAAAACCAGGAATAATTGTATCATTTCTTCTTACATTTGTAAGAAGTCTTGCGGACTTTGGAACAGTAACAATTATAGGTGGGAGTTTTGAGACCATAGCTACTGAAATATATATGGAGATAATTGGATATGCTAATTTCAGTAATGCAGCAGCAATGAATTTTCTTCTAGTGCTACCTGCAATTATAATTTTTATACCATATAGAAGGAATATGAGAAGATTAAATCAGTTATCTAAGGATAATGAATTAGAAAATAATGATGATTTTAAATTATTACCTAGGGGAGGATTAAAATCTTTACTTTCAGTATTTACTATAGGATTTATAGCTATAAGTTTACTACAGTACGGATGTATATTCCTATCCTCTATATCTAAATTTTCAAGAGGGAATCTTATATTTACAACAGAGTATATTAAGTATATTAGGGAATATAGTATGGATAGTTTTATAAGAAGTATAACATATGCTTTTATAGCTGGGATATTTGGTAGCTTGCTTGGAATTATAATTTCATACTATATAGATAGAAGAAGGATAATAGGGGGAAGGAGTATCGATTTTATAACAACCCTTCCATATATATTACCGGGGACTTTCTTTGGAATATCATATATATTAGCCTTTAACAGTTTTCCATTTCCTCTAACAGGAACAGCTTTTATAGTAGTTATTAATTGTATATTTAAGCAAATTCCATTAACAACAAAAATATCAAGTGCTGTATTAAGTCAAATAAGTATAGACGTTGAACACGCTGCAAGGGATATTGGTGCAAGTAAATTCCATGTAATCAAGGATATTATACTTCCAAATGCTAGGGAGGCATTTTTAATAGGCTTTGTTAATAATTTTATATCTACTATGACAACCATAGGTGCCATAATATTTTTGATATATCCAGGAAAAGAGGTTGCAACCGTAAAGCTATTTGATGCAATAAATAGTGGTGAATATGGTGTAGCCTCTATGATAGCGGTTATCATAATACTAATAACCCTAAGCATTAATACTATATTTACATCGTTTATATCAAGAAAGAAGGTGGGATAATGCAGTTAATAATAAACAATATCTCTAAAAGATTTGGAGAAAAATATGTTGTTAAAGACTTTAATCTTAATATTAATAAAGGTGAAATATTATCTATTCTTGGACCATCGGGATGTGGAAAAACAACAGTTTTAAAGATGATAGGTGGATTTTTACATCCGTATTCAGGAAGTATAATACTTGATGGAGAGGATATTACAACTCTTCCACCTGAAAAGAGAGAAGTTTCAACTGTTTTCCAATCATTCGCCTTGTTTCCTCATATGAAGGTAATAGATAATATAGTATATGGTCTTAAATTTAAAGGATATTCAAAGAGAGAAGCACTTAAGAAAGGTGAGGAGTATTTAAGTTTGATAGGACTAATTGAAGAGAGAAATTCCTATCCTTCAACTTTAAGTGGTGGACAAAAGCAAAGAGTTGCTCTTGCTAGAAGCCTAATATTAAATCCTAAGGTGCTCCTTCTTGATGAAGCATTAAGTAGTTTAGATGTTAATCTAAGAGTTAAAATGAGAAGTGAAGTAAAGGAGATAGGAAAAAGATTTAATACAACAATGATATTTGTAACCCATGACCAGGATGAAGCACTTTCAATATCAGATAAAATAGCTGTAATGAATATGGGGTGTATACAGCAAATAGGAAGTCCTAGAGAAATATATGAAAACCCAAGTAATAATTTTGTCAGAAATTTTCTAGGTGAATGTAATAGCATTGCTATTAAAGATAAAGAGATCAATATAAGACCAGAGAAAATTAGATTAATTAGTATTAGTGAGAAGAATATAGTTGGAAAAGCAGTTTTGAATGGAATAGTTAGAAAAAAGGTATTTATGGGTTTTTATATACAGTATGAAGTAGAATTAGAGAATAAGGAAGTTTTAACAGTTAGAGAATTGGATGAAAAAGATGAATTTTGTATAGAAGAGTGTGTTAAAGTGGTCATTTAATAATACTAACTTATATTATAAAGTTCTAGAATTGTTAATAATTCTAGAACTTTTGTGCTAATTATGGTCTACATACTTTACATGCTGTATATCCAGACTTAATTGCCTTGCTTTTATCAATAGAAATTTTGCTATGACTTAAATATCTGCAACTATCCCTGTGATATTTGTGTCCAGTGTTAGTTATGTACACAATAGCAGTCTTTTTTGTTTTTGAAGCAGCATAAGCAACTTTATTAGTTTCAGCTAATGAAGTTCCAAAACTACTTCCAGTTAAAATTATAAAAGATAATAATAACGAAGCTATAATTGATTTTAATCTATTCACATAATCACCTCCAACTTACATAAATTCGATAAAAAAAGTGATTTTCCTTTTAAATGTGATAAATAACGATCTTTTTATTCATTCCTATAATAAAGGTAGGGTTTTAGATTGTGGTTTATATTGGCATTTAAGAGAATTTGTATATAGATTCTTTTAAACTACAAGATTTATAGGGAATTATGAAATATTTTATTTTGTAATTATTGACACCAAAACCTATATATCATATAATTCCTATAAATAGAGTAGGTATTATATAATATTTGTTTAGGGGGAACATATATGGGTGAAAGATTTAAGGTCTATGAGATATTAAATGAAAAAAGTGTTATAGATTATGTTAAAGTTAAGCTTGATTATTTCACTGAAGAGAGTAGTTTAATATCAACTGAAATTGGGGACGGAAATTTAAATTATGTTTATAGGGTTGTAGATACTAATACTAAAAAGTCTATAATTATAAAACAATCAACTCCAGAGGCTAGAATATCAAGTGATATTAAGGTTTCAGTTGATAGAAATAGAATAGAGTATGAAATGTTAAGTATTCAAAATAAGTACGCAAAGGGTCTTGTACCAGAGGTTTATGGCTACGATAATATTATGAATCTTATTATCATGGAAGACTTATCAGACTATAATATACTAAGAGGGGAACTTGTAAGCCATAAGAGGTTTAATAATTTTTCTGATAATATTACAGATTTTTTAGTTAATACTCTTTTATTAACTAGTGATGTTGTATTAGACTCAAAGGAGAAAAAAGAACTTCAAGGAAAGTTTATAAATCCAGATCTTTGTGAAATAACAGAAAACTATGTATATACATATCCATTTGTAGAGGATGAAAGCTTTGTTTTCCCTCCTATGTTAGAGTTTGTTAAAGAGGAAATCTGGGGAGATAAAAGACTACTTCTTGAGATATCAAAGTTAAAGTTTGATTTCTTAACTAAGGGACAAGCGTTAATACATGGAGATTTGCATACAGGTTCTATTTTTGTAAAAGAGGGAAGTATAAAGGTTATTGATCCGGAATTTGGATTCTACGGACCAATTGGTTATGATTTGGGAAATGTTATAGCTAATTTATTATTTGCTTACCAAAATGCAGATAAGACTATTGATAATATAGGGGAAAATGAAGACTATAAGATTTATATAGAGAGTTTAGTAAAGGATATTATATATAAATTTAAATTAAAGTTTAGTGAAAAATGGGATGAATTTATAACTGAAACTTCAGCGAAGGTAGATGGATTTAAAGAATATTATCTAAATTCTATATTAAGTGACTCATTTGGAGTAGCTGGGACTGAGATTATTAGAAGAATAGTTGGAATTGCAAAGGTTAAGGATATTACTGTAATTTTAGATAATGATAAAAGGGCTGAAGCTGAGAAGTTTCTTTTAACACTTGGAAAAAGATTTATCTTAGAAAGAGATAATTTCAAAGGGGAAGAGGACTTTATAAATGCTCTTCATGAAGTTGAAAAGCAGTTCTAAGGAGGATACATGGAAAATATACAAGGCATCAAATCTGTTTATTTAGATGATGAAAAAAATATAGTTGTAATACTTGATCAAACCCTTTTACCAAGGGAAAAGGTATTTCTTGAAGTTGATAAAATAGAGGATTTATACGAGGCGATCCACTCCTTAAGAGTAAGAGGTGCTCCTGCAATAGGTATTGCAGCTGCATATGGAGTATATCTATTTACAAAACTTGTAGAAGCTGGTGACTTTGAAAGTCTTTATGAAGCATTTAAGAAAAATAAAGATTATATAGAATCATCAAGACCTACAGCTGTTAATCTATCATGGGCTTTAAAGAGAATGGAAAATAGATTAATAAGTGAAAAGGATAAAAAAGTAGATGAAATTAAGTTAGCTCTTTTAGATGAAGCAAACCAAATTAGAGAAGAGGATGAGGCTGTATGTAAGGCAATAGGAGAGAATGCATTAACTCTTTTAAAAGATGGATATGGACTACTTACACATTGTAATCCTGGTGGAATTGCAACTGCAAAGTACGGAACAGCACTTGCACCAATTTTTCTTGGACTAGAGAGAGGTGTTAACTTTAAGGTATTTGTTGATGAAACAAGACCACTTCTTCAAGGGGCAAGACTTACTGCATGGGAGCTTCATGAATCTGGAGTTGATACAACTTTAATATGTGATAATATGGCGGCTACAGTTATGAATCAAGGGAAAGTAAATGCTGTACTTGTTGGATGTGACAGAGTAGCACTTAATGGAGATTCTGCAAACAAAATAGGTACGATGCCACTTGCAATAGTAGCAAAACACTTTAATATACCTTTTTATGTATGTGCACCAATTTCAACAATAGATATTAGCTGTAAAGATGAAAATGATATAGAAATTGAAATTAGAAATGGTGATGAGATAACAGAAAAGTGGTATGAAAATAGAGTTGCTCCAAAGGGTGTAAAAACATATAATCCATGTTTTGATGTAACTCCAAATAATCTTATAACAGCTATAATTACTGAAAAGGGAATAATATATCCTCCTTTCCATGAGGGGATTAAGAAACTATTTGAAGGGGATAAATAACAATATGAAAAAAGACTATATAGAAGATATTGCTAAAGTAGCAGATAGAATAAGGTTAAGAGTTTTAGAACATAGTATAAAAAATAATGGAGGGTATTTAAGTCAGGCATGCTCTTCAGCAGAAATATTTGCTTCACTATACCTTAAAATAATGAATTTATCAAAAATACGTAAACCTATGATGCCAAAGAGCTTTCCTGGTGTTCCAAGTAACGATAACAAAAAGTATTTTACAGGTGAAAACTTTAACGGGATAAAAAATGAAGTATATGACAGGTTTTTTCTATCACCTACCCATTATTCATTAGTTTTATATGCAGCACTTATTGAAGCAGGAAGAATGCATGAAGATGGACTTTTAGAGTTTAATAAAGATGGAAGTGTAGTTGAGATGATAGGTGCTGAACACTCTCCAGGAATGGAAATTATGACAGGCTCTTTAGGACAAGGTATAAGCCAAGCAGCAGGTATTGCAATGGGAAGAAAGCTAAAGGGAGACAAAGGTAAGGTCGTAATTTTCATGTCAGATGGAGAATGTCAATCAGGGCAGTTTTATGAAGCTATAGAAACTATAGGATACCATAAATTAGATAATATATTAGTTTATGTTGATATAAATGGTTATCAGTGTGATGGTCCAACAGAAAGTGTTATGTCTATTGAACCATTTGATAAAAGATTAGAGTCATTTGGTATTCGTGTGTTTAGAGTAGATGGTCATAACATAGAAGCGCTTGTTAAGTACTCTGAAATTCCATCAGATGGTAGACCTACATTTGTACTTTGTGATACAAATCCAACAAATAAAATTCCTCTTTTAAACAAGAGAAAGCCTAAACTTCACTATTTAAGATTTAAGGATCAAAGTGAAAAGGACGAGTACAAGGATTTTTACCAAGAGTTTAAGCAGAAAGTAGAAATTTAAGGAGGATTTTAAATGGAAATTTTATCAAAGGTACATGCGAAGAATTTAGTTGAGTGGGCAAAGGATAAAGAAAATACAGTTGTTTTATCAGCTGATTTAACAAGCTCAACTGAAATAGAAGAATTTAAAAACGCTTATCCAGATAGATTTTTTTCAATGGGTATTGCCGAACAAAATATGTTAAGTTTTGCAGGAGGTCTTGCAAGAGAAGGGTTTATTCCACTTATTCATACATTTGGAGTATTTATATATAGAAGAGCCTATGATCAAATTGCAATGTCAGTTGCATATCCGAACCTTCCTGTTAGAATGTTTGGGTTTCTTCCAGGGGTAACTACGCCAGGTGGAGCAACTCATCAAGCTATTGAGGATATATCTGTAATGAGGTCCCTTCCTAATATGACGATTTTAGAGTGCGGGGACGCAACAGATGTTGAAAGTATATTAAAGATAACCGAGGGGATTAAAGGACCTGTTTACATTAGAATGCTAAGAGGAGAACTACCAAGATTATTTGATAAAAATAAGCCAACTGAGTTTAAAAAGTCACGTGTAATAAGTGAAGGTAGTGATATTGTTATAGCATCAAGTGGTGTGTGTACTGAAGAAGCTATACGTGCAACAAGTGCTTTAAAAGAAAAGGGACTATCAATTCATCATGTACATGTTACAACCTTAAAGCCATTTGAAGATGAGGAATTATTAAGTGCTATAGAAAAATCAAAATATGGAGTTATTACAATGGAAAATCATTCTGTAATAGGTGGACTTGGAAGTATTATAGCAGATGCAATGGCTGAGAGAGGTATAGGAAAAAGATTATATAAAATAGGAATTAAGGATGTTTTTCTTCATGGAGCTAGTAAAGCATACTTAATGAAGGAATATGGACTTGATGCTATTGCTTTAATAGAGGCAGTTGAAAAGGTTGTAGGTAAAAGGTTTAGAATAGATGAGGAAAGCCTTGAAAAAGCCTTTGTTGCAGCTGTTCATAGCCTTGCTAAACCAGAGGCACTTTAAATTTTAGAGGTGAATTTATGTATTTTAGTGATAAGTTTTTAAATCTTTCCGGGGAAAGATTTAGTGTTTTATATAGAATATTTGGAAGTGAAAAAGAAGTTTTTTCTATTGCAAATGATATAACTGTAGAACAAACAGTAGAGTTTCCATATGAATGTCTTCCACTAGGGGATATTAAGGAATCTATAGTAGGTAAAATAGAAGAGGTTCAAAGGTATGATGAAGAAAGCTATAAGGTAAAGATAAGTTATGCAGTTGAAATTGTTGGTGAGGAATTTACACAGTTTCTAAATGTTCTTTTTGGAAATATTAGTATGAGAGAGAACATACAGCTTATAGATATAGAACTATCTGGGACTATTCTTAGCAATTTCTCTGGACCAAGGTTTGGGGTAGAAGGAATTAGAGATATAATTGGTGTTTTTGATAGACCTATTATTTTTAGTGCATTAAAGCCTATTGGCCTTTCAAGTGAGGAACTTGCATCTATTGCATATGACCTTGCGCTAGGAGGAGTAGACGTTATTAAAGATGACCATGGTATAGCTGACCAAAGTTTTTCAAGATTTAGTGAAAGAGTTAAGCTATGCACAGAGGCAGTAAATAAAGCTAATAAGGTAACAGGAAATAAGTCTATATATGTACCAAATATAACTGGAAGCTATAGAAATGTAATTAAAAGGGCTAAGGAGGCAAAGGAAGCTGGAGCTGGTGGAGTTTTAATTTGTCCAATCCTTACAGGATTTGATGTAATAAGAGAAATTTCAAATGATGATTCAATAAACTTACCAATATTTAGCCATCCTGCCTTTATAGGAAGTTTTGCAGTGAATAAATTTGGAATATCACATAGTGCTATATTTGGACTTATTCAAAGATTATCTGGAGCAGATTGTAGCATATTCCCAAACTATGGTGGTAGATTTTCCTTTAGTACAGAGGAGTGCAAGAGTATTTTAAATGGATGTACTAGGGAGTTTTATAATATAAAGCCTATATTCCCATCTCCAGCAGGGGGAATGACACTAGGAAAAGTAGAAGAAATTATAAAGTTTTACGGTAAGGACACAATGCTTTTAATAGGTGGGGGATTATTCCAAGGTGAAAAAGGTCTTTTAGAAAATTGTAGAGATTTAAAAAAGGCTATTGAAGAATTTAAGTAATAAAAAATACTAAGGTCATAGGAAATGTTTCCTTTTGGCTTTAGTATTTTTATTTTTTATGTATAGAATTTACTAATAAATACTTTAAACATAAAAAATGGTTAACTAGAAGTTAATGGAGTTATAGCTTTGTTATACTAGTTAACATATGATTTTTAAATTTAAGCTATTTATAAATCCTTTAACCTAAGTATTAGTATACGACCAGAATAAATTCATCCTTATTTTATGAATTAAGTATGTTAATTATGTTAATAATGTGTAATGTAATGTTAAGGGTACTTAATTTTAAGTTAACCTAGAATTGATAGAAGTAGGGGCCCTTAATTTCTATAATGAAGTTGTAATAATGATTTTCTGATTTTTGAAAGGAGATTTATGATGGGAAAGTTTAAGGGAATTGTAGTAGGTACGCTACTTGCGGTAATGGCAGTAAGTGCAGTAGGTTGTACAAAAAAGGAAGAGGCTAAGAAAAATGATATTACTGGACAAGTTAAGGTAGATGGGTCAAGTACAGTTGCCCCTATTACTCAAGCTGTAACAGAAGCTTTTAATGGAGAATATCCTGGAATCAAGGTTTCAATTGGTATATCTGGAACAGGTGGCGGATTTAAAAAGTATGTTGCAGGGGAAACAGACATAAACGATGCTTCAAGAGCTATTAAGCCAGAGGAAGAAGAAAAGGCTAAGGCTAAGGGAATAGAATCAGAAAAGCTTGAAGTGGCATATGACGGAATTGCAGTAGTTGTTAGTAAAGAAAATAACTGGGTAAAGGATATAAAAGTAGAGGACTTAAAGAAGATTTGGGAGCCAAATTCTAAGGTTAAACTTTGGAGTGATGTAAATCCTGCATGGCCAAAGGAACCAATTAAGCTATATGGTCCAGGAACAGATTCAGGTACATTTGAGTACTTTACTGAGGCTATAAATGGTAAGGCTAAGGCTATAAGAACAGACTTTACTGCAAGTGAAGATGATAACGTTCTAGTTCAAGGTGTTTCAAATGATAAATATGCTATGGGATATTTTGGGGCTGCATACTATGAAGAAAATGCAAATAAACTTAATGCTCTTAAGATTAATGGTGTAGAACTAAAGAAGGAAACTATAGCTGATAAGACATATGCACCACTTTCAAGACCATTATACATCTATGTTTCAAAAACAGCAGCTAAGAGACCAGAAGTTGCAGAATTCTTAAATTTCTACATGAAAAATGTTAAGGATTTTGTTAGCGCAGTTGGATATTTCCCACTAGAAGACGCTAAGTATCAAGAGGGAATTAACAAAGTTAAAGAAATAACGACAAAATAAACTGTTATTATAAAAATAAATACTACAAAATATATCAAAAAGAGGTTATTATATAGTAGGTAACAATTTGCTTATTATTAATAACTTCTTTTTTAATATTTTTTTATAGTTATAGGAAAACTAAGTTAACAAAATATTAATCTAGAATTCTTATTACTATAATAAAGTGCTTAAATGTTAAGTGGATTTAACATTTAATTAACCTTATAGACTAGAATATACATAGTCAAAAATCTATAATCAAATTGTATCGAAATTTACGGAGGATTGAAAGGAGATATCCAAATATGAAAAAACTTAGGGGATTAGTGGCGATAGCCGTAATTGCTGTTACATCACTAACTGCTGTAGGTTGTGGTAAAGGAGATACCTCATCAGGCTTAACTGGTAAAATAAAAATTGACGGGTCAAGTACAGTAGCACCTATAAGTCAGGTTGTGTCAGAATATTTTAATGAAGAGCATAGAGATGTTAGAGTTTCAGTTGGTACATCAGGTACTGGTGGAGGATTTAAGAAATTTTATGCTAATGAAATCGATATAAATGATGCCTCAAGGGCTATAAAAGAGGAAGAAGCTGAAAAGGCTAAGAAAAATGGTGTGGAAATGCAGGAGTTTGAAATTGCATACGATGGTATAGCAGTTGTTGTTAACCCTGGAAATAACTGGGTAAATGATGTTTCCACAGAAGATCTTAAGAAAATATGGGAGCCAAACTCTAAGGTGAAAATGTGGAGTGATATTAATCCTGCATGGCCTAAAAAAGAAATTAAATTATATGGACCAGGAACAGATTCAGGTACATTTGACTACTTTACTGAGGCTATAAACGGAAAAAGCAAATCTATTAGAACAGATTTTACAGCAAGTGAAGATGATAATGTTTTAGTGCAAGGAATAGCAAATGATAAATATGCATTAGGATATTTTGGAGCAGCCTTCTATGAAGAAAATAGTAGTAAGTTAAAGGCACTTAAAGTAAATGGAGTAGAACTTAATGCTAAGTCAATAAGTGATAAGACATACTCACCACTTTCAAGACCTTTATATATATATGTAAACAAGAAATCATTTGAAAGACCAGAAGTACACAAATACTTAACATACTACATGACAAGAGTTAAGGAGTTTGTAACAGAGGTTGGATACTATCCATTAGAAGATAAAAAATACGAAGAAGCTTTAAAGAAGGTTAATGAACTAGCAGGGAAGTAACAATCTAAATTTAACAACTTGGTACTTTTATCCCTGCCCTAGCAAAGGGAGGATTGAAATGAGAAAAATTAAATTCGCAAGTAAAGCTAAGGTACAAAAACAAGAAAAAGTTGTTAAGGCCTCATTGCTTGCACTAGGGGTAATATCTGTACTTATTACCATAGGAATTATTTTTTCACTATTAGAAGAGACTTTTGGGTTTTTTAAGGAAGTGTCTATAGTAGAATTTTTAACAGGTACACAATGGACACCTTTATTTAATGACGCACATTTTGGAGTTCTTCCATTAGTAGCAGGTACACTATTAATAGTTATATTTGCAGCGTTAATTTCTATTCCTATTGGTCTTGGAGCAGCTATATACTTAAGTGAATACGCTCCAGCTAAACTTAGAAAGATAATTAAGCCAATTCTTGAAATACTAGCGGGTATACCATCAATTGTATATGGATACTTTGCTGTAACTACTATAACTCCTATTTTAAAGGCAATATTTCCTGATATAAGCGTTTTTAATGCACTTAGCGCAGGAATTGCAGTTGGTATAATGACTATACCTATGGTTTCATCATTAAGTGAAGATGCTATGATGGCAGTACCAGATTCATTAAGACAAGGGGCCTATGGACTTGGTTCTACTAAATATGAAGTTGCAACAAAAATAGTTCTGCCAGCTTCAATATCAAGTATAGCAGCATCATTTATACTTGCAATATCAAGAGCTATTGGAGAAACAATGATTGTTGCAATGGCAGCAGGTTCAACTCCAAAGCTTACTCTAAATCCACTAGAGAGTATACAAACAATGACGGGATTTATAGCACAGGTTAGTATGGGAGATGTTCCTTATGGTTCTATTTCACATAAAACACTTTATGCAGTTGGAACACTATTATTTATTATAACTTTAATACTTAACATTATTTCTAAAAGAATCGTTAAAAAGTATAGGAGGGCACTATAGTGGAAGAAAGAGACATTCAAAGAATTAAGAAAAGACAAATGAAAAACTCAATATTCCATGGAATTTTATTCGCTTGTACCATGTTTGGTATAGTAATGCTAGCTATTCTTTTAATTGACGTACTTATTAAGGGACTACCATGGCTTAGCGGAAAGTTTATTGCTAATTATCCTTCAATACTTCCAAAGAGAGCAGGTATATTCCCAGCACTACTAGGTAGTTTATGGATTATAGTATTAACAGCTTTAATAGCATTTCCTATTGGTGTTGGAACGGCTATTTATCTTGAGGAATATGCAAAAGAAGGCAAATTTACTGAATTTATAAAGCTAAATATTGCGAACCTAGCAGGGGTTCCATCAATTATATATGGTATATTAGGTCTTACTATATTTGTTAGAGTACTTGGAATGGGAAGAAGTATACTAGCAGCATCATTTACTATGGCACTACTAGTTCTTCCTATAATAACCCTAGCTGCACAGGAAGCCTTAAGAACTGTTCCATCATCACTTAAGCAAGCATCATATGCACTTGGAACTACTAAGTGGCAAACTGTTACAGGTGTTATTCTTCCATATTCTATTCCTGGGATTCTTACGGGAACAATCCTTGGTATATCAAGAGTTCTTGGAGAAGCTGCGCCACTTATAGTTGTTGGAGCAGTTGGATATATATCATTTGCACCAACTAATCCAATGGATCAGTTTACAGCTCTTCCAATCCAGATATTTAACTGGTCTTCAATGCCAAAGGCAGAGTTTGAACATCTTGCAGCAGCAGGTATTATTGTACTTCTTGCTATGCTACTACTAGTAAATTCAATAGCTATAGTACTAAGAAACAAGTACCAAATCAAAATGAAGGATTAATGTAAGAAGGTGAGCACTATGGACGCTAAAATAAAAATAAAAAACATGGATTTTTATTATGGAAATAATAAAGCGCTTAAAAATATAAATATGGACATATACGAAAAAAAGGTTACTGCTTTTATAGGGCCATCAGGTTGTGGTAAATCAACATTCTTAAGAAGTTTAAATAGAATGAATGATTTTATTGATGGCATTAAGGTAGAAGGACAAATTGAGGTTAATGGAGAAGATATATACGCAGAGAAGGTAGATTCAGTTGAACTTAGACGTAACATAGGAATGGTATTTCAAAGACCAAACCCATTTCCTAAAACAATATATGAAAATATAGTTTACGGTCTTAGGAAAAATGGGGTTAAGGATAAAGAACTTTTAGATGAAGTAGTTGAAAGTACTCTAAAGTCTGTTGCGCTTTATGACGAAGTTAAGGATAAGATTCATAAATCAGCTCTTGAACTTTCAGGGGGACAACAACAAAGACTTTGTATTGCAAGAGCAATAGCTATGCAGCCAGATGTTATTCTAATGGATGAACCTACATCTGCACTGGACCCTATATCTACTCATAAGATAGAAGAACTAGTTCTTGATTTAAAAGATGAGTACACTATTATAATGGTAACCCACTCTATGCACCAAGCAGCTAGAATCTCAGATTATACTGCATTTTTCCTTAATGGAGAGGTTATAGAGTACGATATAACAAAAAATATTTTCTCTAACCCAAAAGACAAGAGAACAGAGGATTATATAACAGGTCGTTTCGGTTAGAAGAAGGGGGTAAAGAAATGAGTAGAGAGCATTACTCACAAAAGCTTCTTGATGTTAAACATAAAGTTCTAACAATGGGTTCTATGGTGGAAAATGTTATTAATATGTCTGTTAATGCATTAAAAAGCGGTGACATAGAACTTGCTAAAAGAGTATATGAAGAAGATGATAAAATAGATCTTTTAGAAATAGAAATAGAGCAAGAATGTATGACATTACTTTTACTTGAGTCACCACTTGCAAAGGATCTTCGTATAGTTTTAACTGCACTAAAGTTAATAACAGATCTTGAGAGAATGGGAGATCATGCAGTAAACATTGCAAAAATCACCCTTGAAATTGGAGAAGAACCTCTTATAAAACCTCTTATAGATATTCCTAAGATGGCAGAGATATGCCAGGACATGGTAAGGTTAAGTCTTGATGCATTTGTTAAAGAAGACATAACACTTGCTGAAAATGTAGCTCAAATGGATGAGCAAATTGATACAATGTATGAAAACATAGTTGAAGAGTTATTTAGACTTATAGCTGAGCATAATGATAACATTAAGCAAGGAACAAAACTTTTATTTGTTGGTAGATTCCTAGAAAGAATAGCGGATCATACTACAAATATATGTGAAAGACTTGTTTATATGGTAACAGGTGAAAGACAAGTATTTAATTAATATAAAAAACACAGTAGAGTATATCCTCTACTGTGTTTTTTAGTTACTATTTAATTCTACCTATATTATTAAATGGAAAGAATCTAAAGATTGCATGTCCCTTTATGTTCTCAATAGGAACAGGTCCTATATTTCTACTGTCTTCACTTACTTCCCTATTATCTCCTAGTACAAAAACATAGCCCTCTTTAATTGATATTTTAAGGTCGTTGTCTGTATAGGTATTAGGATCCAGATAGGTTTCATTAAGATGTTTATCATTAACATAAACCCCACCATCCTTTATTTCAACAGTATCTCCAGGAAGTCCGATTATTCTCTTTATATATATACCTTGGCCTTTACTACCTGGATCAAATATAATAATATCCCCATGTTTAAAATCTTTTTTGAATAGGCTAACTTTTTCAACACCAAGCATATCCCTATTATGTAGAGTTGAGTACATAGAATCTCCTGAAACTCTAATTATATCAAACAAATATGTTTTTAGTAAAAATGTTAGTACAAAAGCAATAACTATACATACTATCCATTCTACTATTTTAGATAATGCACTTTTCAAATGTCTCCCTCCTATCTAGATTTATTATATACCTATTTACATAAAAAATGATAGGGAAATAGGGAATAAAAACAAATAATTAATTAAAAGTTTATATTTACACCTTATTTCCTGTTTTAAATTTATTTAAAAGAGAAAACTATTTTAGAGGTGATAAATATGTCAAAATACACTTTAAGAGTAAGAGATACTACTGGTTTAAAAGGTGAAATTAAAGGAGCTGTAGAACTTCTTAAAACAGGGGATTGTTTAGCAATTTTTACAGATGATAATACAAATAGAGAAAGTATATTAAATGCCCTTGAGGGAGAGGATTTATCATATAAATACAAAACCGAAGGAAACAATGAGTATATATTAGCTAAAAAGGACAATAATATATAGTAATGAAAATCAATAGAAGAATAGCGAAATTAAGTGAAAGTATCAATAATTTAAAGATAAATTAACTAAACAGAAACTTTTATTTGAATTTAGGCCAAAACCTACTTTTTTAGGATTTTGGCTAATTTATTAAGTGAGTTATAATATAATTAAGTTAAAGGTCAAAGAAAGTCAAAGATAAAAATGAGGTGATTCAGTGGCAAGACTTAGTGATGTTATAGAGGAATTTATTAAAGAAATGTTCGAAGAAACAGCACAAGACGAAATTTTAATTCAAAGAAACGAGTTAGCTAATATATTTCATTGTGCCCCTTCTCAGATAAATTATGTATTAACAACAAGGTTTACATCAACAAAGGGATATTACATTGAAAGTAGAAGAGGCGGTGGTGGCTGTATTAAGATCACTAAGATAAATATATCTGAAGATGATTATATAAAAGGTGTAATACTTAAAAATATAGGTGAGAAAGTAAGCCAAAGAGAGGCTTTTCAATATATAGATATTTTTAAGGATGAGGGACTTATAAATTCTAGAGAGGAAAATATCATGAAGTATGCTGTATCTGATAATACTTTAAGTGTTATCTCCTCCAAGGATTATGTAAGAAGTAATATTTTAAAGGCGATGCTTATAAGTGTTTTAAATTGATTATTTTAATTAAGGAGGTAGGTTTATGTTTGGAGATGCATTTATATTTGAACCATTAGGTATAACAAATTACAAAAGAAAAGTTTGTCCTTTATGCAATATGGATATTGAAACCTACAAGAGAACAGGAAGACTTGGATGTAGTAAGTGTTATGAGATATTTAATGAAGACCTGAATCCTATAATTAAAAGAATTCATGGAAAAACAGAGCATATAGGAAAAACTCCATCAAAAGTAGATATAAAGCTAAATAATGAATTAGATAAACTTAAAAAGGAGCTTAATCTAGCGGTAGAAAGGGAAGATTATATAGAGGCGGCAAGACTACGGGACTTAATAAAGAAAAAAGGTATTACTGAGGCGTGAGGTGATATATGTGAATAATGAATCAGTGGTTATATCAAATAGAATTAGGCTTGCTAGAAATCTAAGTAATATGCCATTTCCAAGTAAGCTAGATGATACTCTAGCAAAGAGAGTAGAGGAAAGGGTTACTTCATCTATAAAGGAAAGTAACTCATATATATCAAAGGACTTTGAATTAATAAAGATAAATGAAATTAAAGCCTACGATAGACTGTCATTAGTTGAAAAACATTTGATTAGTAAGGAGCTTTTAAATTCAAATAAAGGTGCTGCTCTTATTAATAGAGATGAGACAGTATCTATTATGATTAATGAAGAAGATCATATTAGGCTTCAAGTTATAAATAAGGGTTTTGATATTGAAAAAAGTTTTGATTTAGCAAATAAAATAGATGACTTAATAGAAGAAAGTTTAACATATGCCTATGATCCTCAATATGGATATCTTACAAGCTGTCCAAGTAATATAGGAACAGGACTTCGTGCATCAATGATGCTTCATCTTCCAGCTTTAAGCAAAAATGGACTTATTCAAAAACTTAGCAATAGCATAGGGAGTTTTGGAATGACGATTAGAGGGCTTTATGGAGAAGGAAGTGAAGGTTTCGGGAATATGTATCAAGTGTCTAATCAAGTGTCCCTTGGAGTATCAGAGAAGGATATAATAGAGGCCATAACAAATGTAACTAATAAAATTATAAAAGATGAAATAAAGGCTAGACAAGCTCTTATATCTAAAGGAAAAGTTGAGTTTGAAGATTCAATATTTAGATCTTTGGGAATACTAAAGTATGGTAAATTATTTTCAGCTATTGATGCATTAAATTTATTATCTAATGTTAGATGTGGCGTAGAAATGGGAATAATTAATGATATTGAACTAAAGGATATAAATAATGCTATAGAAACTATTCAGTCAGGTAATATTCAAAGAATATCATCGAAGGAAATGACTCCTAGGGAAAGAGACATAGAAAGAGGAAAAATACTTAATAAATTGTTTAAGTAAGGAGGAGTTAACATGTTTGGAGGATTTACAGAAAGAAGTCAAAAGGTTATATATGCATCAGCAGAGGCTGCAAAGGATCTTGGACATAGTTTCGTTGGAACAGAGCATATTCTTCTTGGTATGATTAAAGAAGGAGAAAATGCTTCTAATATATTATTAGAATTTGGTGTAACTAGTGAAAAAATAACAAAGGAAATTGTTGATATAGAAGGTAAGGGAAGTATAGGGTTTGAACCTCAAACTCTACCGCTAACTCCTAGAACAAAAAGACTTATGGAGGTATCAAGGTCAGTTTCAAGGTCACTTGGACATAGTTTTGTAGCACCTGAGCATATTCTACTTGCAATTGCTGAGGATGCTGAAAGTCTTGCTCATACTATTCTTGTTAGGTTATCAGTAGACCTTGATAAGTTTAAAGAAAAGATTATAGCCTCATTTGGCGGAGGAAATAATGGTGCAACTCCTGAGAAAAAGTCATCAACATCTACGAAGGAACTTGATAAGTTCTCTCGTAACCTTACTAAGATGGCTGAGGAAGGAAAGATAGACCCAATTATAGGCCGTGATTCTGAAACTGAAAGAGTAGTAGAGATATTAAGTAGAAGAAGTAAGAATAATCCATGTCTAATTGGTGAGCCTGGAGTTGGTAAAACAGCTATTGCAGAGGGACTTGCTCAAAAGATTGTAGAGGGTAAGGTACCAGAAATACTACGTGATAAAAAGGTTTATACACTAGATATATCTTCAATGCTTGCTGGTGCTAAATACAGAGGAGAGTTTGAGGAAAGACTAAAATCTGTAATGGATGAGGTTAAAACAGCAGGTGATGTTATATTATTTGTGGATGAGGTGCACACAATAATTGGAGCAGGTGGTGCAGAAGGTGCAATAGATGCATCTAATATACTAAAGCCAGCTTTAGCAAGGGGAGAAATACAAATAATCGGTGCTACAACTATTGAAGAATATAGAAAATACATCGAAAAGGATTCAGCCCTTGAGAGAAGATTCCAGCCAGTAACTGTTGGAGAACCAAGTAAGGAAGAAGCACTTGAAATTCTAAAGGGACTTCGTGATAAGTATGAAGCACATCATAGACTTCATATTACAGATGAAGCACTAAAGGCAGCTGTAGAAATGTCTATAAGATATATTCCAGATAGATTTTTACCTGATAAGGCAATTGATCTTATGGATGAGGCAGCATCAAGGGTTAGAATTCAAAATCTAACTGCACCGGATAACCTAAAGGGCCTTGAGGATGAACTTGAAAGCATTAAAAAGGACAAGGAAGAGGCTGTTAAAACAGAGAACTTTGAAAAAGCTGCAGAGCTTAAAAACAGAGAAAATGAACTTTGTGAAAAACTTCAAGAAGCTAAAAATACTTGGAGTGAAGAAAAGCTTAGTGATAAACTGCTTGTAGGAGAAGAGGATATAGCATTTGTTGTTTCAAGATGGTCAGGAATTCCTGTTAACAAACTTTCAGAGGATGAATCAAAAAGACTTCTAAAGCTTGAAGAAATTCTTCATGAAAGAGTTGTAGGCCAACAAGAAGCTATAGAAGCATTATCTAGAGCAGTAAGACGTGCTAGAGTAGGACTTAAGGATCCGAAAAGACCAATTGGTTCATTTATCTTCCTAGGGCCTACAGGTGTTGGTAAAACAGAATTATCTAAGGCACTAGCAGAGGCTATGTTTGGAAGTGAAAATGACATTATAAGAGTTGATATGTCTGAATACATGGAGAAACATTCAGTATCAAGACTTATTGGTTCACCTCCAGGATATGTAGGATATGAAGAAGGTGGACAGTTAACAGAGGCAATTAGACGTAATCCTTATTCAGTAATACTATTTGATGAGATTGAAAAGGCTCATCCAGATGTATTTAATGTACTGCTTCAAATTCTTGAGGATGGTAGAGTAACAAGCGGTCAAGGTAAAACAGTAGACTTTAAAAATTCAATTGTTATTATGACATCAAACCTTGGAGCACATACAGTTGAAAAAGCTCCACTAGGATTCGGAAATACTACTAAGGCTCAGGAAGCTTCAGAGTATGAAAAGATGAAGGAAAGAATTATGGAAGACCTTAAGAGACACTTTAGACCAGAATTCTTAAATAGAATTGATGAAATTGTTATTTTCCATAAGTTAAGTGAAAATGATATAGAAGAGATAGTAGGTCTTATGCTTGATTCAGTTGCAAAAAGACTTAAGGAAGTTGAGATTAATCTTGACTATACAGAGGAAGTTACAAAACATCTTGCAAAGGTAGGATATGATAAAACATATGGAGCTAGACCTTTAAGACGTGCAATTACAAAAACAGTTGAGGATAAGCTATCAGAGGAAATGCTTAAGGGAGAAGTTAAAAAAGGTGACAGTATAGTAATGGATTATAAAGAAGATAAAGTTATATTTATCCCTAGAAGCGAGTATGTTCCAAGTAATAAGGACAATGTTATAGAAGTAAAAGATAAAAAATCTGAAGATGAACAACTAGACTAAAAAGTGGCATCTATAATCCTTGTAGGTTATAGATGCCCTTTACTTTTGTACACCAATAAATGTTGGATTAAATTATATTTTAGGATATAGTTATTATAGATTAAGAAAATATTTAGTTTGTTAGGATGTGATATCATGGCAAAGTCAAAGGTTGTCTTTGTTTGCAAGGAATGCACATATGAATCTCCAAAGTGGATGGGTAAATGTCCAGAGTGTGATAATTGGAATACATTTGAGGAGAGAAGTGTTCAGCCTAAAAAGGCTTCTAATAAATCAGGGGTACGTGTGTTTGAAAGTAGCGCTACAATAAAAAAGCTTTCAGAGGTTGTAGCAACTAATAGCGATAGGATAGTTACTAGTATAAATGAATTTAACAGAGTTATGGGAGGAGGAATAGTTAGAGACTCTATAACCATAATTACTGCAAAACCAGGAGCAGGAAAATCTACACTTCTTCTTCAAGTTGCAAGTGATATATCATCAAATGGTATGAAGGTGCTTTATGCATCAGGTGAAGAAAGTGACAGTCAAATTAGAAATAGGGCAGGGAGAATACTTAAGGTAATAAATGATAATATATGGGTTATTTCAACAACCAGTATGGATAGTGTAGTTTCAGCAGTAAATGAAATTGATCCAGATCTTATAATAGTTGATAGTATACAAACATTTACCCTAGATGAATATCTTCCATCAAGAGCAGGTTCTCCAACCCAAACTATGGAATGTGCAAGTGAATTATTAAGAATAGCTAAAGATAGAATAAGGCCAAGGGCTGTTTTTCTTGTTGGGCAAATGAATAAAAATGAGGAAATAGCGGGTCTTAGATCACTTGAACACTTAGTTGATACTGTACTTGTTATTGAAGGTGATAGTGATGAGGAGCTTAGAAGCCTTATAGCCACCAAAAATAGATTTGGAAGTACAGGAGAAATGGGATTTTTCTCTATGACCGAAGAGGGAATGATGTCTATTGACAATCCTTCTGAGTTTTTTATGACTAAAAGGGAAGAGGGATGTGAGGCTGTAGGAACAGCTCTAACAGCTATAAGAGAAGGTTCAAGACCAATTATACTAGAAATAGAGTCCCTAGTATCAAATTCATTTATGCCATACCCATCTAGAATATGTGAAAGTATAGGGCGTGACCAGTTAAACACTTTAATATCTATTCTAGAGCAAAGAGGATACATGAATATGGCTAATAAAAATGTAGTCCTAAAAACAACAGGTGGGCTTAGACTTCGTGAAGCTGCAATAAATCTATGCACTATTATGAGTATAGCATCATCAATTAAAGAAGTAGCTATAAGTAGTGATACTGTATTTATTTCTGATGTAGGACTTACTGGAGAACTTAAAAAGGTTCCCTCACTAGAGGCAAGGCTTAAGGAAGTTGATAGAATGGGATTTAAAAAAGCCTATATTGCTAAGGGGTCAATACTTAGAAAAATTAAATTTTCTTCTTTAAAAGTTATAGAGTGTAAAAATCTGATGGAAGTTATACAAGATGTATTTAATGGATAGAATATAATAAAGGTGTAATCTTTATTGTACACAAGGTTTATGTTATTATCATTAATGTAAAAGAAGTTTAATATAGAAAACTATATAGATAATACTAAAGTAACGATAAAGAACTAGGTAGAATATATATTTTATGGTAATTAAAGTGTTAGATTGGTGTATGGAATATAATTTGAGTTTTACCAGCTTTATGAAAGTTTAGGGGGATAGAATATGAAGGATTGTAGGGAAAAAAACCTTTTAGACCTTCTTAGTATAATGGCACCTGGAACATCACTAAGAGATGGACTTGAAAATGTGCTTAAAGCAAAAACAGGTGGACTTATAGTTATAGGTGATGAAGAAGAAATAATGAAAATAACCGATGGTGGTTTTTATATTAATAGTGAGTATAGTCCCGCATATCTTTATGAATTAGCTAAAATGGATGGTGCAATTGTTATTAGTACAGATATGAAGCGTATAATATATGCTAATGCACAATTGTTACCTGATGCCTCAATTAATACAAGGGAAACCGGTACTCGTCATAGAACAGCAGAAAGAGTAAGCAAACAAACAGGTGGAATAGTTATTGCAATATCTCAAAGAAGAAACTTAATAACTGTTTATCGTGGTAATTTAAAGTATATTTTAAAGGATACAAATACGGTACTAAACAAGGCTAATCAAGCGGTACAAACTCTTGAGAGATATAAGGTTGTTTTAGATGAGGCAATTACCAACATCTCTGCACTTGAGTTTGAGGATTTAGTTACAGTATATGATGTAGCAAATACTGTACAAAGATATGAACTTGTTATGAGAATAGTATATGAAATAGAAAGATTCATATGTGAACTTGGAGATGAGGGAAGACTAGTATCAATGCAGCTAGACGACCTTATAGGTAATATGGAAGAAGAGGGAGAACTACTTATTAAGGACTATACGTATGAGAAAAAGGACTATGAAGAAGTTTTAAAGAGTATAAAAACTCTTTCAGCAGAGGATATAGTAGAACTTAATGTTATATGTAAACTACTAGGATACTCACCTGATTCTATGATGGAAACTATGATTTCATCAAAGGGATATAGGCTTTTAAACAGAATCCCAAGAATGCCTCAAAGTGTTATCGAAAATCTAATTAAGGAATTTATGTACTTAAAGAGAATTATGAGAGCAACTATTGAACAATTAGATGATGTAGAGGGGATTGGAGAGGCAAGAGCAAAGGCTATTCGAGAGGGACTTAGAAAGATACAAGAACAGGTTCTTATAGATAGAAACATATAGAGAGTGAATTAATTCACTCTCTTTTTTATTTAAATTAAAAGTTATTTATAGCATACTATATTTTCCAAGAGTAGCTATCTTATCAAGTTCTTTAACTAGAGTATCCTCGAGATTGATGTTTAGAGCGTTACAAGCAGAGGTAATATAGAAAAAGTGATTTCCTATCTCGTCTTGTAAAACTTCCCTACAATGTTCACAAATAGAACCATTAACTTGGTGAGTTAGTATCTGAGATGCATCATCAAGGGATGAATCAAGTGGAATAGATTGCTTATGAGCTGCAAGCTCTATACAGCCACACCCAGTAACAGACTTTGCAATAGCCCTGTTTATTCTAGCTGATGACTCTGAAATCTTTGTCATAATATCAATCAAACTTTTATGACGAACAAGTGCTTCATTTACTGTATCTTGGAAGGTTGATATAGATATATTGTCCATGTACTTCCACTCCTTTAAAAATATTTTCTGTAAAGGTAGAGTAAAAGACTAAACCTTAAAGTTGTTACTATTAATAATATTATAAATTTTCACACAACCTTGTGTCAAATGTTTTCATAAAAGAAAATATAGTATTATGTAAACAAATTGGGATTAGATTTATATAATAATAACAAAAATACTTTTATAGAGGATAGCTATGTAAAAATGGAAGGTATATTTTTGTTTAGGAGTGATGAAAATGTTATATATAGGTGATAAGGTATTTTATCCAAGTTTTGGCGCAGGAGTAGTTATTAATATAGAGGAAAGAGAAGTTTATGGTGATATTAATAAATATTATATTATAAAACTAACAAGTGATATTATAACTATGGTACCTGTAGAAGCAAGAGGTTCTAAGGGTATAAGGAAATGTATAAGCGAAGAAGAGTGTTTAGAGATAATTGAAATATTTAATCATCCATATGAGGATTTGTCAGGGAAGTGGCTAGATAGATATAAATTATATACAAGAACAATAAAAGAAGGAAATATTTATAATATGTCTAATGTATTAAAAAATATTATTGGATTAAAAAAGAAAAAAAAGATTTCAAAAAGTGAAGAAAAGTTCTTTAAAGACATACTAGATATGGTGTCAGAGGAAATAGCATTAGTATTAAATATAAATATTGATAATATAAAAATGTCTATAATAAAAGGAGATAAGAACTTTATGACGAATTAGTATATTAATGGTTTCGTAACATAATCTTTATTGAATTGAAATTGCTTTTTCTATTAGTTTAATGTATATTAAGAGTAAAATTATGTTTGAAATACTAAAGAAGGTCTTAAAAGGGAGGTGTACGAATGCTAAATAAAATTTTTAGGACCTTAATTACTTTAGCTGGTATATTGATTGGGATGCTTTCAGCATATGGACTAAAGGATTTAGAGTTTATTAACGGAATTATGAGAATACAAGGTAGTACCACTAACACTGCTATTTTTAGTACAGTTATTTCTATACTTTTTGGAATTATATTTTACTTGTTGTCACCTTTTATTATAAACCTTATTACTAGCTTTATTACTTCAATTGAAGGTTCTATTCAAAGAATACCTACAGGGGATATAATATCAGGACTAGCTGGTCTTATTGTAGGGCTTGTGCTTGCTAATCTATTAGTTAGCTCATTTATAAAGTTTTTATCAGCGACTCCACTACTATCGGTTATAGGAACGATTATTTCTGCTATTGTTAATATTGTATGTGGTGTACTAGGTATTAAGATAGCAATGAAGAAAAAGGGAGAGTTCGCAAGATCAGCATCATTTTTAAAGAAATTTACTAGAGAAAAGAAGCCAAAGGAAAAAACTCCTGTAGGAGCAACACCTAAGGTTTTAGATACAAGTGTAATAATTGACGGGAGAATATTTGATATTCTTAAAACAGGTTTTGTTGAGGGAACAATTGTAATTCCTTCATTCGTTTTAGAGGAACTTCGTCATATAGCAGATTCTTCGGATTCTCTAAAAAGAACTAGGGGAAGAAGAGGACTTGATTTATTAAACCAAATTCAAAAAGAACTTCCAATTAAGATAGAAATATCAGAGAAGGATTTTCCATCTCTTCAAGAAGTTGATACTAAGCTTCTTAAGTTAGCGGAAGAAGTTAAAGGTAAAGTTATTACCAATGACTTTAACCTTAATAAGGTAGCAGAATTCCAAGGTGTTCCTGTACTTAATATAAATGAACTTTCAAATGCTATTAAGCCAGTAGTTATACCTGGAGAAGAGATGCACTTATCAATAGTTAAAGATGGTAAGGAAAGTGGACAGGGAGTTTCATACTTAGATGATGGAACTATGATTGTTGTTGAAGGTGGAAAGCGTCATCTTGGTGAGGATGTAGACGTTATAGTAACAAGTGTCCTTCAAACAGCAGCAGGTAGAATGATATTTGCTAAAATGAAATAACAGAATATATTTTAAAGCTATGCATTTATGCATAGCTTTATTGTGTAAAGGAGTGATTTTTTGGTTACAGCTATAATTGTTGCAGCGGGTATGGGTAGTAGAATGAATTTAGGATATAATAAGCAATTTATAAAGCTATTTGATAAGGAGATACTAGCTTATACACTTGAGGTTTTTCAAGAAATTAATGAGGTAGATAATATAATTCTTGTAGCATCACAAAATGAGATGGATTTTTGTAGAAATAATATAATAAATAAGTATAATATTACAAAGGTTAATAAGATTGTAAAAGGGGGAAGGACTAGACAGGAGTCTGTTTTTAATGGATTAAAAAGCTGTGAAAACTGTGATATAGTGCTCATTCATGATGGTGCAAGGCCATTTATAAACCCTAAGGTTATAGTAGATACAATATCACTTTCAAAGACAAAAGGTGCCGCAGCTGCTGCTGTTAAGGTTAAAGATACTATAAAAAAAGGAAATAATAATAGATTTATAGATACGCTAAATCGTGAGGAACTCTATAGTATTCAAACTCCTCAAACATTTAAGTTTGATTTAATTCTAAAAGCTCATGAGAGTGCTGTTTTAAGTGGATTTGAAGGGTCAGATGATACGTCTTTAGTTGAAAATATTGGGGAAAGTGTTTATGTTGTTAATGGAGATTACTTTAATATAAAAATAACAACTAAGGAAGATATATATATAGGCGAGGCAATATTAAAGGCTATTAAGGAGGGAATATAATAATGAGAATAGGACATGGTTATGATGTACATAAACTAGGAGAAAATAGGGACTTAATAATAGGTGGAGTTAAAATTCCACATCACTTAGGTCTTGTAGGACATTCAGACGCGGATGTTTTAGTTCATGCTATAATGGACTCTATACTTGGGGCACTAGCACTTCGTGATATAGGATATCATTTTCCTGATAATGACAGTTCCTTTAAAAACATTAATAGTTTAATATTACTTGAAAAGGTTAAGGAATTACTAGATAGTAAAGGTTATAAGGTAGGGAACATAGATTCAACTATAATAGCACAAAAACCGAAACTGTCTCCATATATAGAAACTATGAGGGAAAACATATCAAGGGTACTAGGTGTTTCTATAGATGATATAAACGTTAAGGCTACTACAGAGGAGAAGTTAGGATTTACAGGAGAAGAAAAGGGAATTTCAGCTCATAGTGTATGTATAATTTTTAAGGCTTAGTGTTATTATTGACATATTTTTTTTAAAATTATATAATAACCTTTGAATTTAGTAATTTAATATTAATAAAATGCTATGAAAAAGATTAGTAAAGATTACCATCAGAGAGAGTATCCATAGGCTGTAAGATATTCATTATTTTGAACCTACTTTGGAGCAGAAGGTGATAAAGCCTTTTCGGATTAAGTTTCGTTATATTTGATGAAGTACAATTTTAGGTGGTACCGCGAACTCAGCCTTCGCCCTAATTTATTAGGGTGAAGGCTTTTTTGATATAGATTTTAAATTGAAGTAATAGATGATTTTATTGGAGGGAGAAAATAAAATGAGATTATCAAATTTATTCATGCCAACACTAAGAGAGGTTCCAGCAGAAGCTGAAATTCTAAGCCATAAGTTAATGCTTAGAGCAGGGCTTATGAGAAAGCAAGCATCAGGGGTTTATAATTACTTACCACTTGGTCTTAAGGCTTTAAATAAGCTTGAAAATATTATTAGAGAAGAGATGAATAAGGAAGGTGCACAGGAAATACTTTGTTCAGCTCTTATACCATCAGAATTACTTAAAGAATCTGGTAGATGGGGTGTATTCGGACCAGAAATGTTTAAGCAATATGACAGACATAATAGAGAATTTTGTCTTGGGCCAACACACGAGGAAGTATTCACTGATATTGTAAGAAGTGCAGTAAAGTCATATAAGAATCTTCCTCTTAATCTATACCAAATCCAAACTAAATATAGAGACGAAAGAAGACCTAGATTCGGAGTTATGAGATCAAGAGAGTTTGTTATGAAAGATGCTTATAGCTTTGATTCTTCATGGGAAGGACTAGACACAGTATTCAATAAAATGCATAGTGCATATTGCAACGTATTTTCAAGATGTAACCTTGACTATGCTCCTGTTGAAGCGGATTCAGGAGCAATGGGAGGAAGCGGTTCTGTTGAATTTATGGTTAAATCAGAAATCGGTGAAGACGAAATAGTATTCTGTACAAAGTGTTCATATGGAGCTAATATAGAAAAAGCTCAAACTCTACCAACTAATGTTATTGCAGATGTAAGTGTTAGAGAAGTAGAAAAGGTTTATACTCCTGGAATTAAGACAATAGAAGAACTTGCAAAGTATTTATACAAAAAGCCTTCAGAACTTGCAAAAACTTTATTATACAAGGTTGATGATAAAGTAGTTGCTGTTGTAATTAGAGGAGATAGAGAACTTAATGAGGTTAAGGTTGCTAACCACTTTGTAGCGACTGAAATAGAAATGCTTGATGCTGAAGGTGTTAGAGAAGCTACAGGAGCAGAACCTGGATTTGCAGGTCCTATGGGAATTAAGGCAGATGCTGTTTTAATAGATTATGAAGTAGCTGAAGGTGAAGTTTTCTCAATAGGTGCAAATGAAACAGATTACCACATTATGAACACAATGTATAAGAGAGACTTTGACGGAATAGTTGGAGACTTTAGAAAAATAGCTGAGGGAGATAAATGCCCAGTATGTGGTGAAGCTGTAACTATTAAAAGAGGTATAGAAGTTGGGCATATATTTAAGCTTGGAACAAAATACTCAGAGGCTCTAAATGCTAACTTCATAGATGAAAATGGTAAGGAAAACCCAATTATAATGGGATGCTACGGAATAGGTGTAAACAGAACAATGGCAGCTGTAATAGAGCAACATAGTGATGACAAGGGTATAATTTGGCCACTTGAACTTGCTCCATTTGAAGCTATAGTAGTTCCTGTTGTAATGAAGGATGAAGCTCAAGTTAAGATTGCAGAGGATATATATAACAATCTTAAGAGTATGGGTATTGATGCTTTAATAGATGATAGAAAAGAAAGAGCTGGGGTTAAGTTTAACGATGCTGACCTTATAGGTATTCCATTTAGAATTACAGTAGGTAAAAAGGCAAGTGAAGGAATTGTTGAATTTAAACTTCGTGAGGAAGAAGAAGCTAGAGACATTTTAATAGAGGATGTTTATACTGAAATTGTTAAAGCATTTAAGGAAAAGGGTAAGGTTCTTTACTCAAAAACTGAACTGTAAAATAACAATAATTTCTAAGGTTTGTTTAGTGTGAACCTAGTTAGGAAATAATGAATATAATGATGTACAGGTCATTCCAGTAATGCTTAGGAGGAGAATTGAAATGGGAATAAAGCTTTACAATACAATGACAAGAAAAAAAGAAGAGTTTATACCCTTAACTGAGGGAACTGTTAAGATGTATGTATGCGGTCCAACAGTGTATAACTACTTTCATATAGGAAATGGAAGAACATTTATAGTTTTTGATACTATAAGAAAGTATTTTGAATATAGAGGATATGATGTTAAGTTTGTTCAAAACTTTACTGATATAGATGATAAACTTATAAAAAAAGCAATTGAAGAGGACACTACCGTTGAAGAAGTAGCTAAGCGTTACATTGAAGAATACTATAAAGATGCAGATGCACTTTTACTTAAAAGAGCAACTTATAATCCAAAGGCTACTGAGTATGTAGGAAAGATAATTAAGTTTATCAAAGATCTTGAAGCTAAGGGATATGCATACTCAAAGGATGGAGATGTTTATTTTAGAAGTAAGAAGTTTGAACTTTACGGAAAGTTGTCAAAGCAAAACCTTGAAGATCTTGAAGTAGGGGCAAGAATAGAGCTTGATTCAAGAAAAGAAGATGCTATGGATTTTGTTCTTTGGAAGGCTCAAAAAGAAGGTGAACCAGGATGGAATAGTCCTTGGGGATGTGGAAGACCTGGGTGGCATATAGAATGTTCAGTTATGGCAAGTGAACTTCTAGGTGAGACTATAGATATACATGGTGGAGGAGCGGATCTTTCATTCCCACACCATGAAAATGAAATAGCTCAAAGTGAAGCAAGACATGGAAAGTCATTTGCAAACTACTGGATGCATTCAGCTTATCTTAATATAAATAACCAAAAGATGTCTAAGTCTCTAAACAACTTTTTTACTGCAAGGGAAATACTTGAAAAGTATGATGCTGAGGTTTTAAGATTATTTATGCTTTCAGGACATTATAGAAGCCCTATTAACTTTAGTTTAGATCTTTTAGAATCATCAAAGTCAGGGCTAGAAAGACTATATAACTCTGTTAGAAATCTAGAGCACATAGAACGAAATGGAGAAGATAGAGATCTTTCAAGTGAAGAAACTAAACTATATCATGAGATCTTAAAGTATAAAGAAAAATATATAAATGCTATGGATGATGATTTTAATACAGCAGATGCTATAAGTTATATATATGATATGGTTAGGGATATTAATACTAATGTTTCTGATAATACATCAAAGAAATTAGCAGTTATGCTACTTGAAATTATTAGAGAGCTTGGAAGTGTACTTGGAATACTTCAAAAGGTTACTGAAGAAGAGTTTTCTGAGGAAATAAAGGCTTTAGTTGATGAAAGACAAAAAGCTAGAAAAGATAAAGACTTTAAGCGTGCAGATGAAATTAGAGATGAACTTAAAGCTATGGGAATAACTTTAGAGGATACTCCTCAAGGTGTAAAAATAGTAAGAATAAGTTAACTAAAAAGCTACAGCCTAAGGGTTGTAGCTTTTTTAAGTTATATGTTTGTTAAGATTAGACCTTTAGGTATAATTATATTATGTAATACAATAGAATATTGAAGATTTTTATAGTATTATTGTATTAACAAAACCTTAAGGGGGCAAAATGAAACAGGATAATATACAAAATAATAAAGAAATATGTAATAGCTTTGAGTTATCTGAGATAGAAGTTAGACTTTTGAATCCGATTACTTTAGCTTATATGGGAGATTCTATATACGAAATGTATATTAGAAGATATATAGTCAATTATAGTAAGGATAAAAGGGGTAAAAATCTCCATAAACTTTCTATAAAAATGGCGAATGCAAAATCACAATCACAGTTTTTAGAAGTAATTAAGGATTCGCTTAAGGAAGATGAACTTGAAATAGTAAGAAGAGGACGTAATTCTAAAACAGGTCATGTACCTAAAAGTGCAAGTGTTATAGATTACAAAAGAGCAACAGCTCTTGAGGCACTTATAGGATATTTATACCTTCTAAAAAGAATAGATAGATTAGAAGAAATAATGAACATAATACTAAATGAAGCACAGTTAGACTAAAGTGCTAATAAAGAGGTGGAAAAATGGCTAAGCTAAAGGTAAAATTAATAGCTCATACTGAAGATCCAGAGAAAATAATAGCTGCTTCAGCTAAGCTTTGCTATAGTAGTACATCAGTAGATAATATACTAGATGGGCTAACAGAGGAAAAAACAAATGAATTTATAGAAATGTTAATGTCTTTATCACATGAATCACCGATAGAGCATGTATCATTTACATTTGCTGTAGAGGGAGTATCAAGATCACTTACTCATCAACTTGTTAGACATAGAATAGCAAGTTATTCACAGCAAAGCCAAAGATATGTTAGATTAAATCAATTTGATTATATAATTCCTCCAGAAATTGAAAGTATAGATGAAGCAAAAGATATATATATAAAGTCTATGGAGGATTCTCAGCGTTCATATGATAATTTAGTCGAAATTCTTTTCGACAAACATTTTAATGGTTTGATTAAAGAAGGTACTTCTGAAGAAAGTGCTAGAAAGATAGCAGAAAAAAAATCAATTGAAGATGCAAGATATGTGTTTCCTAATGCATGTGAAACAAAAATAGTTTTAACTATGAATGCAAGAACACTTTTCAATTTCTTTAGACATAGATGCTGTTCTAGAGCACAATGGGAAATTAGAAATCTTGCAGATGAAATGTTAAAAGAGGTTAAATCCATCGCACCTACATTATTTAAAAGCTGTGGTCCATCATGTGTAGGAGGTTCATGCCAAGAGGGGGCAATGAGCTGCAAAGAAATGGTTAAAATGAGAGAGAAGTATAAGAATTTATAAAAAATATTATAATGCCTAAGATTAGGAGGAAAAAATGAAAAATACTAGCGGATTTAAGGGTCAAAGAGGCTCCAGAGATAGAAAAAGTAGAGATTTTGCGGATTCACCTAGGGAGAATAGGATGGAAAGTGAAGAGTTTATAGAGGGGAGAAATCCTGTACTTGAAGCTTTAAAGTCAGAGAGAACTATAGAAAAGATATACGTTTCTAAGGGAGATGTTGAGGGTTCAATTAAGGTTATCATTTCAAAGGCCAGAGATAAGGGAATAGTAATACAGGAAATGGACAAAAAAGGCCTTGATAATATATCAGTAACAAATAGTCATCAGGGTGTTATTGCAAGGGTAACGCCTTTTAACTATTCTGAAGTTCAAGATATACTAGACTATGCGAAGGAAAAAGAAGAAGATCCATTTGTAATAATACTTGATGAGATAGAGGATCCTCATAATTTTGGTTCTATTATAAGAACTGCAAATGCATGTGGGGCACATGGGATAATAATACCTAAAAGAAGAAGTGCTCTAGTTACACAAACAGTACTTAAGGTATCAGCAGGAGCAGCTGAAGGAATGAAAATAGCAAAGGTAACTAATCTTAACCAAACAATTAAAGACCTAAAGGATAAAGGACTTTGGATAATAGGAACTGATATGGATGGAGAAGTGTGTTATAACTCTAATCTGAAAGGATCGCTTGGACTTGTTGTTGGAAGTGAAGGAAAGGGCATTAGTAGGTTAGTTAAGGAGAATTGTGACATAGTAGTTCGAATTCCAATGAATGGTACAATCAATTCACTTAATGCTTCAGTTGCCGCAGGGATAATAATGTACGAAATAGTTAGACAAAGAGGTTAATTATCAAGGCTTAGACTATATATTAGTTGATGGTTATAATGTTTTAAACTCCTAGGAAGAAGTTGAAAAGCACAAAGGTGTAGATATTATATATACAAAAGAGTGAGAAATTGCTGATTGTTATATAGAAAGAACCGTATATAACTTATCTAAAAATATGGATGTTAGGGTTGTAACATCAGATAATTTAGAACAAAAAATAGCTATGCAAATGGGTACAATAAGAATAACGCCTAAAGAATTCCTCGAACAAGTTAAAAGAACTTACCATAAAATAACAAAGGAAACTGAGTTAACCTATGTAGAGAGAAAGAATATGCTCGAAAACTGCGTCAATAAAGATATATTGGAAAAACTTGAGAAGATGCGTCGAAACCTTTGATATTGCTTGACTTTAAAGGTTTTATAATTATATAATTACAAATAAGTTTTAGGTTAAACAAATTTTATTTTTTTATTTTACATTTTATTAAATTTTAGGATACAAAGAATTACTTCAGTTACTTTAGGGGGGAATTACATTGGAACAAATGGTTAAGATTAATATATCTGACTATGAAAACATGGTAGATGAAGAGATTGTAGCTTTAGCAGCCGAAGGGGAGGTATTTGCTGAAGAATATATAATCAATAAATACAAATCTCAAGTAAAAGCAAAAACAAAGTCGTATTTTTTAATTGGGGCAGATAGAGACGACATATATCAAGAAGGAATGATAGGATTATATAAGGCGATTCGCGACTTTAAATCGGACAAGTTAGCTTCTTTTAGGGCATTTGCAGAGCTTTGCATTACTAGACAAATAATAACGGCGATAAAAACAGCTACTCGTCAAAAACACATACCATTAAACAGCTATGTATCGTTAAATAAGCCAATATATGATGAGGAATCAGATAGAACATTAATGGACGTATTGTCTACAATGCATATATCAGACCCAGAGGAATTAGTTATAAGTAAAGAAGAAAAACAAAGTATAGAAGATAAAATGAATGAGGTTTTAAGTCCACTTGAAATCCAAGTTATAAAATCATATTTAGACGGTAAAAGCTATCAAGAAATGGCAGAAGAACTTAATCGTCATTCAAAGTCAATTGATAATGCTCTGCAAAGAGTAAAGAGAAAGCTTGAAAAGTTTCTAGCACCACTTGTGTAAAATGCTAGTATACATATTGACAGAAAAATTTAAAACGTGTAAAATTAATAATCGATAAATATAATACATTATACGGGGTAGAACCCCCTTTGCCCATGTAGCTCAGTCGGCAGAGCGTCACCTTGGTAAGGTGGAGGTCACCGGTTCAATCCCGGTCATGGGCTCCAAATATACATAATGTGGTTAATATTTGGAGAAGGCTTTAAAGTTTATATTCTAAAGTAAAACTTTACTTCTTAAAGATATAGGAGGAATGAATAAAATGGCAAAGGCAACATTTGAAAGAAATAAGCCACACGTTAATATCGGAACAATA
>NZ_LFVU01000007.1 GCF_001047375.1 Clostridium cylindrosporum DSM 605 | reverse complement strand
AGGGCGTAGGCTGGGTAACTGGTGCGAGGGTTCAAATCCCTCCTTCTCCGCCAAGATCTCAAGAAATTGAGATCTTTTTTATTTTGTAATTTAGACAGGTTAACTATTGGTTAATCTGTCTTTTTTTATTTTTTGCTCTGAATAACTTTATTTGACAGATGACAAAATCTTTACTATACTATTTCTTAATTAGTAAATTAGTAATTTAGTAAATTACTAAAATTAAAGGAGATGATACTATGAGTAAATCAAATGAAATTAGTAAGGAAAGAAAAAAGGAACTTCAAAAGGAATATAAATTAACTAAACCTGATATGGGGATATATATAATAAGATGTGAAAAGTTAAATAAATGCTATATAGACTATGATGCTAATCTTTATGGGATAAACAATGGTATTCTAATGAGACTTCAAACTGGATGGCACCCAAATAAGATTCTACAAAAAGATTTTAATGAACTAGGGGTGGATGAATTTAAGATTGAAGTGCTTGATAAACTTGAATATAGTAAAGATGAGACTAAAGTAGATTATAGTGATGACTTAAGAGAGCTTCGTGAGACATGGAAAGAAGAACTTATTAAAGAGTATGGAGAGGTAGTAATACTATATCCTAAAAAATAGGGGATTGATTTATACTTAGATATATGATAGAATATAATATGTCGAGCATGCGTTGATAGCTCAGCTGGATAGAGTAGCTGGCTACGAACCAGTTGGTCGGGGGTTCGAATCCCTCTCAGCGCACCAAAAACCCTAGAAGTTATAAGCTTCTAGGGTTTTTATTTATATTAACTTTAAAGTTATTTAATCTGTTTGCGATATTGAGTAGGAGTATAGTTAGTAAATCGTTTAAATACCTTTGTAAAATAGCTTGGGTCATTAAAACCAACTAGATTCATAATTTCAGATATGGATGTATTTGTGTTTCGTAGAATACTTGATGCTTCTATAATTCTATACTGCATAAGGTATTCAAAAGGTGACATTTTTAAGTATTTTTTAAAGCATCTACAACACTCTGATTTACTAATATGAACCGTTTGAGAGATATCTTCAAGGGTAATATTCTTTGAGAAATTATTATGAATGAACTCAAGCATCACTTTAATTCTTTCCCCTTCATATTTGTTAATTGTAGATTTTAAATTTAAGTTTGGAATTAAGTTCTTAGCTAAAGTTAACCATAAACTACATAAGAAATTTTTTATTGAAAGCTCATATCCAAAATCACTTTTTTCATAGGAATCATATATTTCAAATAAATTAGTAATCATATCTTTTTTCCAGCTAATAGTATTATCTAAAATCATAAAATGAACATTATTATTATTTACAATAGGGTATATATACTTCCTATCTATGAGAGATAACTTATGTCCACCTATTAAAGTAGTGTTAAAGGCTATGTTAATTACAATACTTCCTTGAGTAACTGGTTTCATTTGATGAAGAATATTTGAATTAATAAAAACCCCATTTCCCTCTGATAATTTAAATGACTTATCTAAAAAGAAAAATTCAACAGTACCTTTTTTCACAACTGAAAACTGTACTTCTTTATGCCAATGCCAGCGAATAAAACCTATATCATATTTACATAGATCATCATAAAAAACCTCCAAGGGAAATTCAAATGAACCATAGTCCATTTCTGACTGTAAATTACTATCAACATTTAATCTATTTAATTGCATATTAAAAACCTCGCTAATATAGTTTTAATTTATGACAACATATTTATGGTTTATAGCTAGTTTATCATAATATAATTATATATGTAGGATATAGTTAAAGTAATAATAGTTAGATAAATTAGATAGAAGGCTTTATAAACTATATTGAAGGGAGGAATGAAAATGGATATTTTAGAATGTATTAATAGTAAAAGAAGTATTCGTGCATATACAGATGAGATTATACCTGAAGAAACTTTAAATAATATTATTAAACTTGGCACAAAGGCATCAACAGGTTCAGGACAAGAGCCATGGGGATTTGTAGTTATTCAAGATAAAGATGAAATAGATTCATTATCTGAAATAACAAAGAAATATCTTTTAGAGAATATGGAGAAATATCCTTATTTAAATCAATATGAAAGTTGGTTAACTAATCCAAGGTTCAGCGTTTTTAATCATGCAAACACACTACTAATTATTTATGGAAATACAGAATCACACTGGCATGTTTATGATTGTAGCCTTGCAGCAGGTAATATAATGCTAGCAGCTCATAGTATGGGGATTGGAACCTGTTGGATTGGATTTGCGGAACATACTTTAAATACAAAGGAATTTAAGGGAAAATACAATGTGCCAGAACAATATGAGCTAGTTTGTCCTATGAGCATAGGGTATATGAAAGCTAAGTTAGCACCACCAAATAGAAAGAAACCTATAATATTTAATAAGTAATGGAAAAGACAATGTTAAAACGAGTTGCCCCATTTTTGGCTATTCTGGCAGGCTGTATGTGGGGTTCGGTAGGTTTCTTTGTCAGGCATCTAAGTACCCTGAACTTAAGTAATATGACAATAGTGGAAAGTCGTATGGGCGGTGCAGCGATAATGCTGGTTGTTGGTCTGTTAATCTATGATAGAAATTTATTAAAAATTAAACTAAAGGATTCTTGGTGTTTTATTGGGACAGGTATTCTTAGTATGGCATTTTTTAATTATTGCTACAATGCTGCTATTAATATAACATCTCTTTCATTGGCTGCAATTCTTCTTGCAACTGCTCCAATTTTTGTTATTTTACTTTCAAGGATAATATTTGGTGAGAAAATCACAAGCATAAAGTTGAAGTCACTTATTCTTGCTCTTATAGGATGTGTATTTGTTAGCGGTATATTTGATGGAGGAGCATCCTTTTCTTTATTAGGTATATTGCTAGGAATTGCCTCAGGAATTGGCTATGCCCTATACAGTATATTCTCTCGTTTCGCCATGAATAAAGGTTATAGTTCATTAACAATAAATGCCTATAGCTTTATCTTTGCTACTATCGGAGGGGCATTTTTCTCTGACTTTGATCTATTAGGAAAAGCATTGATTAAGTCACCTTTATCATTAGGAGGATTTTTATTTTTGCACGCCTTAATTGCTTCAGTAGCACCTTATGTTTTATTTACATTTTCATTAAAATATATGGATACTGGGGGTGCATCAATATTAGCATCCTGTGAACCCGTAACTGCAACTTTGCTTGGGCTGATGATTTATAAAGAAATTCCCTCTGTGCTTTCTATAATTGGTATAGCACTTGTACTAGTAGCTTTAGCACTTCTAAGTAACCCAAGTAAAAAACATATTTCTCATAACTAGCAAATATGAACTAACCAAAATATTATATTTTATATTAAAAAAACCAGGATAATATATTAAAAAAATATTATCCTGGTTTTTTTAATATATATGATGAATTTAAGAAATAATACTATTATATAAACATATAGTAAGGAGATTCTTAAGATGAAAAATATTTTAGGTTATTATTTAATGCCGCACCCTCCAATTATTATTCCTGACATAGGAAAGGGAGAAGAGCAAAAAATTCAGAAGACTATAGATGCTTGTAAAACCGTTGGGGAAGAAATCGCTAATTTTAAGCCAGAGACAATAGTAGTTATAACTCCCCATGCAACCAGATTTCCAGATGCCATAGCTATTTCTCACGAAGATAGAATTTCAGGTGACTTAAGCCAGTTTGGATGTAGTCATATAAAAATGGATGTTCCTATAGATAGAGAATTTAATGAGAGTTTAAATCATGCTTGTAAGCTAGAAGAAATACCAACAACCCTAGTAGATACAGAGTTACTAGGAAGGTATAATCATGATTTAAGTCTAGATCATGGAACAATGGTTCCTTTGTATTTTGTTAATAAGCATTATAATGACTATAAATTAGTACACATTACATATTCAGCTTTAGGTGATATTAATCTATATAAATTTGGAATGCAGATACAAAACATTGCAAAGGATTTAGGAAGAAATATCGTAGTAATAGCAAGTGGAGATCTTTCACATGCACTTAAGGAAGATGGACCATATTCTTATTCAGAATATGGAGCAAAATTTGATAATGAAATTTTATGGCATCTTGAAAATGGTAATGTAACTTCATTATTTAATATGGATGAGACTATGGTTAAAGAGGCTGCACAATGCGGACTAAACTCTGTAAATATTCTTGTAGGTTCTCTAGAAGGCAAGGAATTTAAAGGTGATATTCTATCATATGAAGGACCTTTTGGAGTAGGATACGCAGTTATAAAGTTTCAAAGAGAAGAAATAGAAACTAGTGGTCTATATATGTTAACAAGATCTAAGATGGAGAAGAACGAGGGAAATTTAGATGAAGGAAATCCCTATACAAATCTAGCTAGAGAAAGTTTAAAGTATTATTTTAAACATGGGGAAATGATGGAGGATATCTCTAATTTACATAGTGAGCTTCTAAATCAGAAACATGGAGTTTTTGTATCATTAAAGAAGTTAGATTCTCTTAGAGGGTGCATAGGCACTATATTACCAGCTACTAATTCTGTTGGCAAAGAAATAATAAGAAATACTGTAGCAGCAGCCTTTAAGGACCCAAGATTCCCACCTCTAGATGATTATGAACTGGATAATGTAGATATATCTGTTGATGTAATTATGGATGCAGTACCAGCAAGTAGAGATGAGCTTGATCCAAAGAGATATGGAGTTATAGTTAGTAAAGGAGATAGGGTAGGACTTTTATTACCTGATCTTGAAGGAGTAGACACTGTTGATAAACAATTAAGTATTGCTTGTAATAAAGCAGTGATAAGTCCTAATGATGATTACACCATAGAAAAGTTCGAAGTTATAAGATATAAAGAAAGTAAATAGAGGATGGACTCTAAAGTTTTATTTTATGAAATTAGATGATAAAACTAATTAACAGCTAGTGGGCTATCGGTTCCAATCCCTAGCAATATACAAAAAACCCTTTAACATTAATTGTTAGAGGGTTTTTATGTTTAGCATGTTATTGATTCAACTTTTCCTACAATTTCATCTGAGCAATTTAATAATACATCTTCAATTGTTTTAGCCTCATTATCTCCAGAAGGTCCATTATAGTATAAGGTGCTATACTTAATTATTTGCAGTTCATCATCTGCCAATGGATTTCCTGATTCTTTATTTATATCATCTATATAATTTGCACCTATAACTTCAAAATCTAGAAGGGTCTCTTTTCTGCTAATAACAGTATCATATTCGTATTTTTTAACCTTCATAATAGCATCTATTATAGCGCAAAGTAATAATCTATCCTTATTAATGGAATCATTAGAGTTTTTGAAAAGTGGAGTGTTTATATAATTTTCAATTATACTATCTATAGCCTTTAATACTCCAACCGTGTGGGCAATTAGTCCTTTTTTAGTATCTCCGTTATTTTTATCGAAGAAAGAATATGTAATGAAATCATTCCATCTTTTTTCATTGCTACCGAATGCTCCTGTAGCAGCTATAGCTATTTTCTTGTATTTTTCTTCTAAGGAGTTAATTTTATCGATAAAATATCCTGTAACTTCATTAGGTGCATTATAACTTGGAGCTAATATGTTAATGTCTATATTGTCCCTTGATTTAGATAAGTCTACATTGGTTAATTCAATTTTATTACGATGGTCTCTTTTAGTACCTTCTACATTAACTATATCACCTATGTTAAATGATTGATTGTTGTACTCAAAGCTATTACATACAGGGAAAGTAATGTTTCCTGTAGCATCTTGAATTGTAAATAGGATATAAGGATTATCATCATTCTCTCTAACTACATCTTTGTTAGTTATAAGACCGATGATATTTAATAAGCTACCATCCTCTATTTCTTTTATTTCATTAATTTTCATAAAACTACTCCCCTTTTAAAAGTTCTAATACGGTATACAAATAAGAGTATAGCGTAGTTAATTAGGAAGATACAAGTATTTTTAAAGTATATATAAAATATGTATAATTAAGAAGATACATATTAGATTATGTTAAAAGCAAGTGTTAAACTTGCTTTTTTTATATGTAATCTAATCTCATCAAAAATATATAGGATATTTGATATTACAGGCTAGATATAGCCTGTTTGTTAAATGGGTTAAATGTCATATAATCGAATATAGGAGATGATTTTATGCAATATTTTAACATACTAAATCAAATAATAGTTCTATTTCTAATCATGGGAGTAGGGTATGTAGCAGCAAGATTTAAGGTTATATCACAGGAGGTAAATGTAGGTTTATCTAAGATTTTGATTAATATTACCTTACCATTTATGGTTATAGCCTCATTTAACTTTAAGTTTTCACAGAAGATGCTAAGTTCAGGTCTAATACTATTTGCTTTGACATTTATAGTCCATGGAGTATTAGCATTAGTTAGTTTAATGCTTTTTAGAAAATGTGATAGTGGAAAGAAAAGTGTTTTAAGATTTATGACTGTATTTTCTAACTGTGGATATATGGGATATCCTCTTGCTCATAGTGTCTATGGAAGTGAGGGAGTATTTTATACAGCTATCTATAATGTAGTATTTAATATTTTCCTTTGGACAGTAGGAGTTATGCTTTTCCAAAAAGAAAAGAGGAAGGGTTTATATAAAAAGGTATTTAAAAACCCTGGTATGATAGCAGTATTTATAGGAATGATTATATTTATATTCTCTATTAAGTTACCATTTGCAGTTTCTAATACAATAAGCCTTATAGGGTCAATGACGGCACCGCTTTCAATGATAATTATAGGGGTAAGCCTTTATGATGTGAATCTTAAAACGGCATTTAAGGGAATAGAGTATTACGGCGCATCTTTAATGAGATTAGTAATTACTCCTTTAGCTATATATGCAGTTTTGAGTTTACTTGGTTTTACAGGAATAATTTTAGGTATATCTGTACTTTTATCTGCTATGCCAGCTGCAGCAACTACAGTAACATTTGCACAGATATATGAGGGAGATGTTGAAAGTGCATCTAAAATAACGGTTGTTACAACAATTCTTTCAGCTGTTACCCTACCACTGATTATGTTGCTAGTTTAGTCATGTATGTAGCATGCCTATAAATCTCGAGATCTTCGAGAAGAAATTCTAGCTTATAAAAATATCCTTAGTCTAAGTGTGATATATTAATCGCCTCCCTTGGCGGTATCCCACTAAGATTAAGGATATTTTTTTAGGATAAGAATTTTTACCTCTTGGTATAGGTAGGCTACACAAGTTTGATACAGTTATAGACAATAATGTAAAAAAAATGTGTGCTATACTTTAGTTTATAATTTATTTAAGAGTAGTTGAATATTATCAAATAAAAAGGGGTGATAGTATGAATATAAAGATAAAAAAGAGCATTTTAATTTTAAGTATAGCAGCGATATTAATTGCAATTGTATATGTACAAATTAACACAAAGAAAATCTACAATATGACGGAAAAACACTTAATAGAAAATAGAGGATATAAAAAGAGTGATATAAGTAAAATAGAGGTTAAATATTATTTTATAAATCGTATATTAAGTTATGAAGAATGGATTATAAGTGTAGTATTTAAAGATGAGCCTAAAGTAAAATATTCATACTCCTATAGGGATAATAAAATATCTCAAGGGGGAGCCTCAGGAAGACTTGATGATGGAATTTATGATCATAGCGAAAGTCCTGGATATAAAAATATGATAGTAGCCGGGAATTATATTAAAAAACATGGGTACACTATTTTTAAGCTATTTGCAGAGGTGGACAGGTATAAGTTAGATGGAAGTATGTTTAAGAATACTAAAGATAATATTAAATATAAGCAAGTGTGGAGTGTCCAAGGAGTTAAACCTGATCATTACTTTGGAAAGGAAGTAGTAGTCATGGGTTTTAAGGTAAGAAATCATCCACTTCAAAAAAGAGATATTAATGCTAAGGAAGGTGTAAACCTATACGTAATGATAGTAGATGGTAAGGCAATAGGAGGATACTCGTTACCTACTTTAGATACAGTAGGAGGCTTCTATTCAATAGATGGCAAAACAGCAGAGGAATTAAAAAGTGGAAATATTAAGCCTGTTTTATGATATGGCATTTATATATTAGGGAAAAAGAAATTAAAAAGTAATGAGGATGGGGATATATATGAATAACATTAATATTAAAGTAATTCTAGTTATATTGGCTTTTTTATCACTATTTATAATAGTCAATCGTTACATAGGTAAAAGAGTAGCTATTGGATTACAAAGTATTCGTCTATTAAACACAAAGGTATTTTGGATAATATTTTGGATAATTGCCTTTTCCTATATTATTGCTAATCTTTTAAAAGCCTTTTTACCTAGTTTTATATCTAATTTGTTATTATATGTAGGTTCCTATTATATAGCGATACTAGCCTATTTAATTCTTATTTTTCCTATTATAGATATTGTGAAATTTTTAAATTCAAGATTTAATTTTCTTCCTAAGGGCAATCAATTTAGCAGTATACTAAACTTATCAATAACCATTTTTATAATTGTATTTATTGGAGTATTGCTAAGTTATGGTACATGGAGTGGTAGGAGTTCCTACGTTAAAAATTATGATATAAAGTTATCTAAAGATTTAAAGGATAATAAGTTAAAGGTTGTACTACTTTCTGATATTCATCTTGGGAGCTATATAGGCAAAGAGAGATTAAAGACTATGGTAAATGAAGTAAATACAATTAAGCCAGATGTGGTACTTATTGCTGGAGATTTAATAGATAGTTATTTACAGCCTTTTATTGATGATAATTTAGCTGAGGGGTTAGGGAAAATCAAGAGTAGATATGGAACATACCTAGCATTAGGTAATCATGACTTTATGACTAATAAGGTAGATCAGTTAACTAATGAATTAGAAAGTAATGGTGTAAAGGTTCTTAGAGATGAATTTAATCTTATAAATGATAGCTTTTATATAGTAGGGAGAGATGATGTGTCAGTAAGTAGGTATGGTAATAAAAGAAAAGATTTAAGTACTATACTTAAAAATGTAGATAAAACTAAGCCCATTATAGTTATTGATCATACTCCAAAGGATTTAAAGGAGCCATATAATGAAAAGATTGATCTTCAGGTATCTGGACATACACATAGAGGACAGTTTGCTCCTTTTAACTTAGTAACTAGCAAAATATTTGAGTTGGATTATGGTTATATGAAAAAGGATTCTTTTAACGCAGTAATTTCATCAGGATACGGTACCTGGGGACCACCAATAAGAATAGGTAGTAGGTCAGAAATAGTGCAGATAAACTTAGAGGGCAAATAGTTATTCTAAAGTTTCATACTTCATTAAAATAATAAAAGGTGATATAAAGCATTCATATGAAATGACTTATATCACCTTTATAGTTAATTTAATTAGTTTTCTAAATATTAATTACAGAAAAAGTTCAATTTATAAATAGAATTACTGTGCTCTATTTATAATTCTTAGCCAAGTGCTCTATTTATAAGAGCTACCCATGTATTAGGCCCAGCGATACCATCTACTGATAGACCTACTCTACTTTGGAAACTTCTCAATGTATTATATGTTTCTGCTCCAAATACACTATCTGTATCTATTTGAGTTCCTCCAAATTTTCTTGCATACAAATTCAATAATATTTGCAACCCATGTACGGGATTGCCGGTTCTTATATAGGTGTATCCTACGTATGTAGTTTTGATATTAAAACTATAATATTTTGAGCCAGATACATAAAGGTATCCATCTTTAGAAGAAACAAAGTACATCTCATCTGCAGCTTGTGCTGATATGCCATAGGTATCAAAGTTTTCAGATGGTATAAATATCTCATCTGTAGGTGATGGAGTAACTCCAGCTGACTTACAGTTTAAGTCATGTTTATCTTTTACTTTTTTTGGTGCATCCTTATATTTGAATGTTTTACCACAAATTGTAGCACTTTTATTGTCTATTGTACTTGTAATATCTGTGTTTTTAGAATCTATATTATTCTTTATTTTAGCAAAAGCTGTAGCTGTCATAGAAACTCCAGTAATTAGTCCACATAAAAATAATGCTATAGTCTTTTTTGCATAATTTATCATTTTAATAAAACCCTCTTTCCTATTTTCATAAAAAATCTAAATATCCTACATGTTTTGCATCTACTGAGTTAATAGACATTCCTAAAGCTGATTTTAGAAACAAAAACAAAGTCTACACTAGAGTGAAATATAAAAGGCTCATTCAAGTAAATTTCAAATAAAACACCTCCAATACAATTAGTTACACAATATAATAACATAGTTTTACATTATTTCAAATAGTTTCAAGAATCAACATATATAGTGTATATTATAATAGAATGTGAAATTTTATGTAATTATTGACAAAATATTCTATATATCATATAATTCTTATAAAAAGAATGGGAATTATGTGATATATATTTAAAGGGGGAGTTTAGATGAAAAAATTACTAAGTTTATTTCTAATATTAGTAGTTGTATTAGGAGGCTCATTAGTAGGTTGTAAACAACAGGAAAAGGAAACAGCATCTAATACAAGTTCTACTACTGATAAAGTAGAAAAAAATGAAAATGTAGACATACCAGTTACTTTAAAGGATAAGGAAGTTAAAATAGCTGTTATTCGTAAGATTGGTGGAGATGATCATACTGCTCAATTTTTAGCAGGGGCTAAAAAAGAAGGAGAGCGTCTTGGGGTAATAGTTAATACATTTAGCGCTAATGGGGATACTACTAAATTTCATGATTCTATAGCTCAAGCTATAGAGAAGGATTATGATGGTTACATAATTTCACATGGGGATGATAAGGGAACTGTTGATTATGTTAAGAAAATCAGAGATAAGGGAAAAGCAGTTGTAACATTTGATTCAAATCCTGAGATATCAAAGATTGATGGGGTTACTTTAACATCACAGGATGATGAATCACTTGCACTTTTATCATTTAAAAAACTTATTCAAGATCATAATGGAAAGGCTAATATAGCATATCTGTGGGTAGATGGTTTCCCACCTATGGTAAATAGAAATAGAATTTATGAAGATCTTAAGGAAAAGTACCCAGATATTAAGGAAGTTGAAAGATGGGGAGTTGCAGCAGCAGATACATCAGTACAAACTCAAAATGCTGTAAGTGCTATACTTTCAAAGTATCCAAAGGGAAAACTTGATGCTATATATGCTACGTGGGATGCCTTTGCTATAGGAGCAACTCGTGCGGTTAAGGAAGCTGGACGTAGTGAAGTTAAGATATATGGTATAGATGTATCAAATGCTGATCTACAAGCTATAAGTGAAGAGGGTAGTCCTTGGATTTCAACAGCAGCTGTTGATCCAAAGCTAGTTGGAGCAGTTAACCTAAGAATAGTTATGAAAAAACTTGCAGGTGAAATGACACCTAAGTTCTATGATTTAGAGGCATCACTAATTAATAAGGATTCATTAACAGGAAGTAAAAATGTTAATATGGAGAATTTATCACAGTTCATAAAAGGTTTTGGTGTATCAAGTGCCTTTGATGAACCATGGATGAACAAGTTAAAAGAAGAGAATAAAAAGTAAAATCAGACTGATGACTTTGTCTACAAGTTAGTTAATACGATACCCCTGTAAAATTAAGATTTTACAGGGGTATTAAAGATTATAGGGAAGAGGTGATATAGTGGATCTTTTAATGAAGGATATAGAAATAGAGTTTTCTGGATTTAGGGCTCTAAAGAGTGTAGAGTTTCAAGCTAAATCAGGATGTGTAACATCACTTGTAGGTGCAAATGGAGCTGGAAAATCAACTCTTATGAAGATTTTATCAGGGGTATACCCACACTATAGTGGGAAAATATTTATTGGTGATAATGAAGTAAATATAAAAGGGCCAAATGAATCGAAGGAAAGTGGAGTACAAATAGTAGCTCAAGAGGTTGATACTGCACTTATTCCCTATTTAACAGTAGGTGAGAATATAATGCTGGAGTATTACTTAAGTGGCTTAAAAGGTAAGGTGTTTGTAGATTATAAGTATATTCATGAATCCTCACAAAGACTTCTAGATAAAATAGGCATAGATTTAAATACAAAGGATAAGGTAGAAAATTTAACTCTTGCCCAAAAGCAAATGGTTCTAATAGCTAGAGCTTTAAGTAGAAAGTGTAAATTTCTAATACTTGATGAGCCTACAGCACCACTTAGTACTGTTGAAAGTGAGAAGCTTTTTAGCATTATAGATGATTTGAAGGAGAATGGCGTTGGAATTATATTTATATCCCATAGGCTAAGGGAAGTTATGAAAATATCAGACAGTATAGTTGTTCTAAGGGACGGATATGTATCAGGTGTTTTGAACCCTAGCAGTGTAGATGAAAAGGATATAACGAAGCATATGATAGGAGAGAAGCATTACCAAAGTTATAGTAGTGAGGAAAGTGTAAAGGATGAAGTTGCCTTTGAAGTTAGGAATCTTAGGGATAAGTTCCTAAAGGATATTAATATGACACTTAAAAAAGGTGAAATACTAGGAATCGCAGGACTTGTTGGGGCAGGGAAGACTGAACTTTGTAAAGCCTTATTTGGATGTAGACAAGCGGTAGTAGGTGAGATTTATAAAGACGGTAAAAAGGTAGTAATTAAGTCGCCGAGGAATGCTGTAAACAAAGGAATTGCACTTATTCCTGAGGAGAGAAGGAAAGAGGGAATACTTGTAGATGAGGATATCTCGGTTAATCTAACTTCTGTTAACTTAGATGAATTCACATCATATGGATTTATAAATATAAATAAAATTAAGGAAAAATCCTATGAAATGATAAATGCTCTATCTATAAAAACAAGAGATGAAAAAACAAAGTTAAGATATTTATCAGGTGGTAATCAACAAAAAGTAGTTATAGGTAAGTGGATTCTAAAAGACTGTGATGTTTATATATTTGATGAGCCAACTAAGGGGGTAGATATAGGGGCTAAGGAAGAAATATTTGCCCTTATAGGAGAGCTTTCAAAAAAGGGTAAGGCTATTATATACGCATCATGTGAAATAGGGGAAATTCTATCAATAACAAATAGAATGTATGTTATGTATGATGGAAAAATACAAAGAGAATTAGTATCAAGTAAAACAACAGAGGAAGAAATCCTATTATACTCAACAGGGGGAAAAGTTAATGAAGGTTAATGAGGTTTTAGTACATAAAAGAAATATAAGTTTGTTTGATTTATGTTATAAATATGGAACCATATTTATAACCCTAGGACTGTTTTTAATATTTAGTATTTTCGTAGATAATTTTTTAAACGTGGATAACGTAATAAATATACTTCGTTCAATTTCAATTGTAACAATAATTGCTATAGGAGTTACAGTATCACTAACAGTTGGGGGATTTGACCTATCCGTTGGAAGTACCGCATCTATAGCAAATGGGGTATGTGTTTCATTATTTATATGGTATTCAATTGATACCCTAGGTTCTATATTTGTAGCATTAGCTGCTGGTACATTAGTTGGGGTAATAAATTCTATATTAATATCTAAGATAAAGTCAAATGATATGCTAATAACTCTTTCTACTATGTTTATATTTCAAGGGGTAGCAAGTACATATACAAAGGGTGCTGTTATTTCAGAGAATATGATAATGAAAAACGGAGATGTAGCAGCTGGGCACATTACTGATGCCTTCAAGGTAATTGGTAAGGTTCCTATGATAATAATTATAATGCTTGTGGTAGTAGCCATAGTTCATGTACTACTTACAAAAACAAAGTATGGTAGAGTTATGTACATAATAGGTGGAAATGTAGAAGCGGCCTACCTTTCAGGAATAAACGTTAATAAGTATAAGACACTTGCATATATATTATCAGCTTTTTTCGCATCACTTGGGGGAATTATACTTGCATCTAGAGTTCAAGTAGCGGAAATAAATGCAGGGGCACCATATTTAATGGATGCTGTTGCAGCGGCTTATATAGGGTTTTCTGTTTTTGGTGAGGGGAAACCTAATGCATTTGGAACATTTGTAGGTGCTGTTTTAATTGGGATACTTCAAAACGGGCTTATTATGCTATCTGTACCTTATTATTCTATGGATATAATAAAGGGCTTAGTTTTAGCCGTTGCACTTATAGTTACTTATTATAGAAAAAAGTAAATTAAATTTATTATAAAAAATTACCCCTAGGACTTTAGTCCTAGGGGTAATTTTTCTGGAGAAGTTAAAGTATTTATTTAGTCAAGTTCCTTTAGAACTGCACTGTCTATCTTTTGCTTTGTACCTGCCCAAGCGCTAAAGCTTACATTGTAGTTTTTAGCCTTAGTGTATCCTGCGGCTTGAAGCATCATTGCTGCAAATCCTGATCTTATTCCACCTGTACAGTATGTAATAACTTCATCTGAAGTCTTAAATCCCTTTGCTTCAACTCTTGCTCTGATTTGAGCTGGAGTTAGAAGTTTTCCATCTTTATTATAGAAATCTTTAAACCATATATGTTTAGATTCTGGAATTCTACCCTTTGATGCTTCACCATAATTTTTAGTTCCAGCACGTTCTTCATCTTCTCTTACATCAAGTATGTTAACCTTACCTAGGTTATTTGCAACATACTTTGTATCAACTATTAGTTCGTTGTTTGGCTTAGGAGTAGGTCCTTTAACTTCTTTAACGTTTGTCTTTTCCTTAGTTAGCTCTCCACCAGCCTCAGTCCATGCCTTAGTTCCACCGTTAAGTATGTATGTATTATTAAGTCCGAATAATCTAAGAGTCCAAAGTTGACGTCCTTCATCTCCCCAACTTGTTGCTGGGTCGTTATATATAACTACAGGCTTAGTACCATCTATTCCAAGTTTACCGAATATAGCACTTAGTTTATCATTTGGAAGTACCTTTGCCCAATCACCGCTATCTTGTTTTGCATCCATGTTAGCCCAATCTTGCCAAGCAGCTTGTACCGCATTTGGAATATGTCCCTTATCGTAATCTTCCTTTGAACGAGCATCAATAATTACTACTTTATCAGCATCAGCTTTAAGCTTATCTACAGAATATACGTAACTATCAAAACGTTCCTTATCTCCTGGAAGTTCCTTAGTATTACTTGGAGCTTCTAGTACAGCTGAGTCATTTCCCTTTGTTCTTATTTCTCTTTTGCCATCTGCTACCTTAGTTTCCTTTGATGATTGTGATGATGTATCAACAGAAGCCTTGTTATCACATCCAGCGAAACCACCAATAACTATTAGTGCAAATAAAATTAATGATATTATTTTATTTCTTTTCATGTTACCCCCCATATTTTATACAAAAATTTGTACGTCGGTTTAATTTTACATATTAGTGGATTAAATGTAAATATATACATAAGTCAAATAGAAAGTTCGCATAAAGAAGGTGTTAATTATAACTTCTATCTATTTATTTTATATTGTTTTTATTTACTATGTATGATGTATAGAGTGTACAGTAAGAATCCTCTATAAGTCTTTCTAGAGGATGTTTTTATTAAATAAACTTTTAAGATACACTAGTAAGTATGAATAGCAGCACTAATATACTGCTAATTATGAAGGCTAAGTTGATATATGAAATTGGTGTTAAATGATGTAATTATGTGACTTGTATGGTAATATATAACTGCATGGTGGATTAAGCTATAAATATAAGTTAATTTTTTAGGAGGTTACTATGTTTGAAGTTTCCAATGTAACAAAGCGTTACAGAAAGCTTAAGGCTAATGATAACATCAGCTTTAAGGTTAATGACGGAGAAATTGCAATACTTCTTGGGCCTAATGGGGCGGGTAAGTCTACTATCATAAAAAGTATAGCAGGACTGCTTAGATTTGAAGGTGACATAAAAATATGTGGACATAACAATAGGTCTATTGAGGCTAAAAGGGCACTTGGATATATTCCTGAGATGCCAGCTGTATATGACCTTTTAACAGTTGGTGAGCATTTAGAGTTTATCGCTAGGGCATATGAATTAAGGGATTATGAGGAATATGCACAGGAGCTACTTAAAAGGTTTGATCTACTAGATAAAAAGGACAAGCTAGGTAAGGAATTATCTAAGGGAATGCAGCAAAAGGTGAGTATTTGCTGTGGAGTTCTTCACAGACCAAGAGTTGTTATTTTTGATGAACCTATGGTAGGGCTTGATCCACACGCTATTAAGGAACTTAAGTTATTATTTCAAGAGATGAAAAATGATGGTGCATCTATTCTAATTAGTACCCACATGATTGATAGTGTTGAGGAAAATTGGGACTCTGCTTATATAATGGTTAAGGGTTCTATTAAGGTAACTAAGTATAATAAGGGGGATACAGAAGGTGAAACCCTTGAGGAACTTTTCTTCTCAATTACTGAGGGGGATGGTGATAGGTAGTGAAAAGTTTAGGTTACTTATTAATTACTACTATGAAGAACTTTATTAAGGATCTGAAAAACAATCCTGCAAAAATAGTTGTTTATATAGTATTTATTTTGCTTTTAGGTTCTGTAATATTTTCAAGAAATAGTGTAACTACAGGGAAAAATTTTAGAGATATATCAGAATTATATGCTATAATTTTTGCCCTATATGCCTCTGTTTTTCTATTAGGGTGTTTAAAGGGTTTTTCATCCGGGGCAAGTTTCTTTTCTATGGCAGACGTAAATATATTATTTTCTACTCCTATATCATCTAAGAAGATACTTGTTTATGGACTATTTAAACAAATAGGTACATCACTACTTGTTGGCTTCTTTCTGCTTTTTCAATATGGATGGTTAAATGCGAGTTATAATGTTTCCATAGGAGAGCTAGTTATTATACTTTTAGGGTATGGTATGGTTATGCTTTCATCACAGGTAACATCAATGGCTATTTATTCATATACAAGTGGCGATGAAAGTAGAAAAAGAATATTAAAGAGTATAATAATTTCACTATGTATACTAGTTTCAGTATATATCCTACTTCCTTTAATAGCTAATAGGGGAAATATAATAGGAAGTGCTGTTACCTCTATTAATTCAAGTGTTTTAAACTTTATACCTATTATAGGATGGGTTAAGTATGCTGTTGTAGGTGTACTAACTATGAATTATGCCAGCTTATTATTAGGTGTTGTAGCAACTATAGTGTATATAGCTTTAATACTAGTAGCTATAGTGAAGAGTAGAAGTAATTATTATGAAGATGTTTTAAAGGCGACAGAGGTATCCTTTAGTGCAATAACAGCTAAAAAGGAAGGCAAGGCAGGACAGGCTATTCCTATGAATGTTAAGGTAGGTAAAACTGGAATAGGAAAGGGCATTGGAGCTGATGTTTTCTTTCATAAGCATATGATAGAAAACAGAAGATCTAAGGTGTTTGTTTTAGATTTAACTTCACTACTTATGATTTTATTTTGTATAGTATTTGCGGTTATACTAGGTAAAGAAAATATAGGAGGAATATTCTCCTTTGCAACATATATGCAAATATTTACTGTATCACTAGGTAGATGGGGAAGAGAACTTATAAGTCCCTATGTATATATGATACCTGTAGATCCATTTAAAAAGCTTATTATGATATGTTTAGAAAGTGTTTATAAAATGTCTGCAGAGGCTATACTTTTATTTGTACCAATTGGAATGATAATTCATTTATCCTTTGGAGAGATTATAATTTGTATAATTGCAAGAATTGGATTTGGAATACTTCTTATGGCAGGGACTATTCTACAGCAGAGGGTATTTGGTTCAATTTTGAATAAGATTATAATTTTTATGCTTTATATTGTAGTAATGATTATTCTTAGTTTGCCAGGTATTGTTTTAGGTTATTTTATAGGTAGTATGATTAAATTTATACCTATTGTTTTCTCTATTCTTATAGGAACTGTAATTTCAAATTTACTTATATCCTTAATAATACTATATACTTGCAGAAATATACTAAACTATGCTGAACTTAATAATAGATAGTGTATATAACTATTAAGTTATTTAATAGGATAAATAAGGGCTTATAGGAATAATTAATGATGTAATTAATTGAAAACTTAGTCTCCTTAGTATAAAATTATACTAAGGAGATGATTAAATGAAATCAGTAGTAAGATTAAGAGAAAATTTTGTAACAGAAGTTAAGGTGGGAAAATATACAGCAACCTTCGATAGTCCTGCTACACTTGGTGGAACTGAGGGTATGTGTCCTGGGGAAGGATTACTTTCTTCTATAGCAGGGTGTAAGATTATGTCATTTAAGATGGCTGCAAATGCTAAGAGAATAGATTTTAATGATTTTAAGGATCTAGAGGTAGAAGTTAGTGCTGAAATTAATCCTGATGGAGAATTAGAGGGCACTAAAATGGCTAAGCTTCGTGTAACAAAGATTCATACAGTGTATAAGCTAAAAACAACTAAGTCACAAAGTGAAGTAGAAGAGTTAATAAAAGCTGTTGATGAGATTTGTGTAGTTGGTCAAGCACTAGATAGTAATATAGAAAGAACTCAAGAGATTATTATTTTATAATTATAGAATAGGCTGTTGCAAGATAAAATTTGCAACAGCCTATTTAATTTTTAAAATATTTTATAGAAGTAAGAATTTATATATGGACATATAACATAAAGATATTTCATATTAATTAAAGGCAGATTTATATATTATATATGGTAAAAGTGCATATTAATTGTGAATATTACATTGAATTATATCATGTGGTGTAAGTTTACATAAAAATATGATATAGTATGTATTGTTATTATTATTATTTTTATTTATACTAAGGAGGACTTATAATGGAAAATACTAATTATGTACAAAGTAACGTTGTTCCAAATGAAGTAAAAGGTTGGAACTGGGGAGCATTTTACTTTAACATTTGGTGGGGCATAGGAAACAAGAGTTACCTACCTTTACTATGTCTAATTCCTTTCTTCAACGTTATATGGATTTTTGTTTGTGGTGCAAAGGGAAATTCATGGGCATGGAAAACTGGAGAATTTAAGGATGTAGAAACTTTCCTTGCTGTACAAAAGACATGGAATAGAGCAGGACTTGTAGGATTTATCATTAGCGTAGTATTCCTAGTACTATATGTACTATTCCTTGGAAGCATTATTTCAAGTTTCGCTAATCTTTAATTAGAATATTAGTAAAATTTTTTAAAGCTTAAGCATTAAAATGCTTAAGCTTTATTTTTTATTATAGAAGACGAACTGTTACTAACTAATCAGGAGTAAGTGATTTTTCAGTAAAGAGATATTAACCCAATGTCTCATAAAGGTCTGCCTCTAGAATTAATAATATCATTCCTGAAATTCAAACACATTGACATTTATCTATATATGAGAATATAATATACATAGATAATTATCTATGTATTAAAAGTTTTAATGTGAGGTGAGTAGATTGGATAAAAGTTATAAGGAGTATGCATTATGTATGAAGGCACTATCAGATGAAACTAGAGTAAAAATATTTGATAAGCTTTCAAATGGGGAGGTTTGTGCTTGTAAGATACTTGAGGATTTTAATATAACACAACCTACACTTTCCTATCATATGAAGATTTTATGCGATAGTGGACTTGTTAGTGGTAGGCGTGATGGTAAATGGATGAGGTACTCAATTAATAAAGATGGATTAGACTCTTTAAAAAACCTATTTGATGGCATAAGTTTAAAATTTGATTAATCTAGTAAGTTAGAAGGACTTGGGAGATGATATTTTGTTTATATTTGAATGGTTAAATAACCAACTACTTAAAATGGAGTGGCTTAGTAATTTAGTGGCTTTATTTGTTAAAGGTATCTTAGGATTAGATGTAAATAGTAAGTTAGGTGGGAGTATTCATTTCTTTATATATGATGTTGTTAAGATATTTATATTGCTTTCAGCATTAATATTTATGATTTCATATATTCAAAGCTTTTTCCCTCCAGAGAGAACAAAGAAAATATTAGGTAACTATAAGGGAATATCAGCTAATATACTAGGGGCATTACTTGGAACTGTTACACCATTTTGTTCCTGTTCATCTATTCCTTTATTTATAGGGTTTACTAGTGCAGGATTACCAATAGGTGTAACCTTTTCATTTTTAATATCCTCACCTCTTGTAGATATTGCATCGGTTATTTTGCTTGCGAGTATATTTAACTGGAAAATAGCAATGGCTTATGTTGTAGTAGGTATTGTACTTGCAGTTGCTGGTGGAAGTATTATTAGTAAGTTAAAGCTTGAAAAATATGTAGAATCATTCGTTTACAATAACAATATTATTGAAACTGAACAAGAAAACATGACGACTAGGGAGAGGATAGATTTTTCAAAGAATCAGGTATTAGACATAATAAAAAAGGTGTGGATTTATATTCTTATAGGTGTTGGAATAGGTGCAGCTATTCATAATTGGATTCCAGAGTCAATAATAACTTCAGTACTAGGTAAGGATAAATGGTACTCTGTTTTATTAGCTACATTTGTAGGTGTTCCTATGTATGCTGATATTTTTGGAACATTACCTATTGCAGAAGCTTTAGTTCTCAAGGGGGTAGGCCTTGGCACTGTACTAGCATTTATGATGGGTGTAACCGCACTTTCACTTCCTTCTATGATTATGTTAAAGAAGGTTGTTAAGACTAAGCTTTTAGCTATATTTGTAGGGGTTGTTACTATAGGAATTATTATAATTGGATATGCGTTTAATTACTTTTCTTATCTTTTGATGTAGTATATTTTAAGTAAATTGAGGAGTGATATTTAATGATAATTAAAATCTTAGGATCTGGATGTAAAAAATGTGTTACTTTAAAGGAAAATACAGAGACTGCGCTAAAAGAGACAGGGATAGAAGCTGAAATAATCAAGGTTACAGAATTTAAGGACATTATGGTTTATGGGGTTATGTCAACTCCAGCCTTAGTTATTGATGAGAAGGTTGTTTCCTTTGGAAAGGTTTTAAAGCCTAAGGAAATTGTTAATATTCTAAAGGGTATAGAATAATATTAAGTTTTAAAAAGATAGTATTACATTTATGTAATACTATCTTTTTTACTTTTATAATAGGTTCTGTAGGGTATGTTAAAGTTAGTATACAATGTATGTATATAGATATATGTATATGATTATGTTAAATGCATGTTGTATATATCGGGTTTATATTGACAATACATAGATAAGTATTTATATTATGAATATAGTTAACTGTATGAGGAGAGAATATGGAGAAGAAATATGATATAAATTCAAAGATATTTAAGGCCTTAAGCGATCCTAATAGATTAAGAATAATTGACATGCTTTCATGTGGGGAAATGTGTGCATGTGATTTGCTTAATTATTTTGATTTTACTCAACCTACATTATCCCATCACATGAAGGTTCTCATTGATTGTGGACTAGTTAAGTGTAGAAAAGAGGGAACATGGAATTACTATACCCTTGATAATGCAAACGCTAATAGATTAGTTTTGTTTTTAATGAGTATTATAACTGATACTGAAGAATGTATATGTAAAGGCAAGGATTGTGGTTGTAAAGAGTAAGTAATTTAGTAGGGGGAAGGTATGAAACCAAAGGTAGCATTTATATGTGTTCATAACTCATGTAGGTCACAAATAGCAGAGGCACTTGGCAGGTTATATGGAGATGATACCTTCGAAAGCTATTCAGCGGGAACAGAGGTAAAACCTGAAATTAACCAAGATTCAGTAAGAATTATAAAGGACCTATATAGTGTAGATATGAATGAAAATCAAAAATCTAAACTTTTAAATGATATACCACCAGTAGATATAGTTGTAAAAATGGGATGCAATGTAGTGTGTCCATATTTACCAGGTAAAGTTACTGAGGATTGGGGACTTGAGGACCCAACAGGTATGGATGATGCAGAATTTATAAAGATTATAAGATTGATAGAAGAAAAAGTTTTAGATTTAAGAGAAAGAATAAAAGAGAATAAAATAAAGTTATAGTTATAGTAATTATGGGGAGGGTCTATTTTGGCAGGATTAACAAAGAAATTATCATTTTTAGATCGTTATTTAACACTATGGATTTTTATAGCTATGGCCCTAGGAGTAGGAATAGGCTATTTTCTTCCTGGTGTAGTTAGTGGAATTAATAACCTACAGGTTGGAACTACATCTATACCTATTGCTATTGGGCTAATAGTTATGATGTATCCACCACTTGCTAAGGTTCGTTATGAGGAACTTGGAAGTGTATTTAGAAATTGGAAGGTACTGCTTTTATCACTAGTTCAAAACTGGATAATTGGTCCTATTTTGATGTTTGTTTTGGCAGTGGTATTTTTACAAGGGTATCCAGAATACATGGTGGGACTTATTATGATTGGTCTTGCAAGATGCATTGCAATGGTAATTGTATGGAGTGACTTAGCAAAGGGAGATAGTGAGTATACAGCAGGACTTGTTGCTTTTAACTCTATATTCCAGATTATTTTTTATTCTGTATTTTCATATATATTTGTTACTGTATTACCTGAATGGCTAGGGTTACAAGGATATACAGTTGACATTACTATGGGGGAGATAGCTAAAAGTGTTTTTGTTTATTTAGGGATTCCTTTTATAGCAGGATTTTTTACTCGCTATATATTAATAAGACTTAAGGGAAGGGAATGGTATGACGAAAAGTTCATTCCTAGAATAAGTCCTTTAACATTAATTGCACTTTTATTTACTATTGTTGTAATGTTCTCTATAAAGGGAGAAAAGGTAGTTGAGCTACCTATGGATGTAGTTAGAATTGCTGTTCCATTATTGATTTATTTTATAGTAATGTTCTTTGTTTCATTTTTCTTATCTAAGAAAATGAATACGGGGTATCCAGTTGCGGCATCACTATCATTTACAGCAGCTAGTAACAATTTTGAATTAGCTATAGCTGTAGCGGTAGGGGTTTTTGGAATTCATTCAGGTGCAGCCTTTGCAGCTGTGATTGGACCATTAGTGGAAGTTCCAGTTTTGATTGCTTTAGTTAATGTAGCCTTGAAGTGGAAAAATAGGTATTTTTAAAAAGTATTATTCATTTTAATTAAACATGGGTATATAGATATGTTATATGTAAACTAGGTGATGGATTCGCCTTTAAATGCTTGAATGCTAATGACTCCTACAGAATAACCTTTCAATGTTATTTTGTAGGAGTTTTTGTTTACTTAATTTATAATTATAATTACTTTTTTTCAATAAACAGCTTAAGTGCTGAAAAAATTAAAAGTATGCCAAGTAGTAGCCTAATAATTTCACTTGAAATCATTGATACAAGGGCAGCACCTATAAATGCACCGATAATAGAACCAATTCCCATTGGTAAAATAAGTGATGTGAAGTCTTTCTTATCAGAGTACATTTTGTTTGATGCATTTTTTGATATTCCTATTAATATAGTAGGTAGACTAATTAATAAACTAACAGTGCCTGCTATTTTAATATCAACTCCAAAAATTAATATAAGTATTGGAATTATCAACTCTCCACCTGCAACTCCTAAAAGACTACTTATAAAGCCAATTATTAATCCACAAAAAACACCAACAAGAACTTTAATGGAAACATGTCCAAAATTTATTCCGCCTGTTATGAATGGTACAAAACCCTCACAAATTAATAAACATCCTATGAAAATAAGTAATATTAAAATAGTATTCTTTAGTAGGGATTCTGTAACCTTCTTGGAGAAATCAGCTCCAAAGTATGCCCCTGTCATAGAACCTACTATTATTGAAAACATAACTAGTGAAAGTGGTAAAAGGGTACTAATACTTATCTTAGGAATTCTAAAGATTATAGATGAAATAATAGTTATTAAGCTTATAGCTATGTTCATAGCAACAGCTTTACGGGCAGAAAGTTTAAGCATACCTAGGAGTACAGGGAGTCGGAACTCTGCCCCCCCAAGACCTATAAGTCCTCCAAGGGCACCTATAGGTGTTGAAGTAAGAAGAGAAAGTAATACAGATTGTTTTTTATTCATAAGTTATTTTCCTTTCAAGATATATTATGAATTACTTTTTCATAAGAAATACTTGATTTGGTGGAATATATATCTTCAGTTTTTTATTATCACATATTGTGATATCTGATAATGAGGACTTTGATACTTCTATTTGAAGAATACATCCAAAACAATTAACAAGAATAGTATTAGAAAAAACACCTTCTATTTTCTCAATAACATCACATTCAAAGGTATTTTCTTTGTTACATTCCTCATTGAATAGGCTTATGTAATGTGCTCTTATTCCAGCAATCATTTGTTTAGATGAGGGAGAAGCTGTCTTAACAGCTTTAAAAACAAGCTCATTTGATTTTAAAATATAGTAATCATCATCTTCTTCTAATATAGTAGCATCAAGAAAGTTTTTGCATCCAGTTATCCTTGCAGCAGTAGTGCTTAAAGGTTTACTGATAACTTCTTCCTTAGTGCCAATTTGTAGGTTTTCACCTTTATTTAGAATCATAATATTATCGCAAATACGATATGCTTCCTCAATATTGTGAGTAACAAGTAGCACCACACCATTAAAGTTATTGCCTATAATATCAATTAATTCCCTTTCTAGTAGATACTTAATATGACTATCTAATGCGGAAAATGGTTCATCTAGCATAAGCAGGTCAGGTTCAGTAATTAAAGTTCTAGCAAGGGCTGTTCTTTGTTGTTGTCCCCCAGAAAGTTCAGATGGATAGTGATTTTCAAGTCCAGTAAGTTGCATACGTTTAATCATGTCTAGTGTTTTTTCATCCCTTAAGGACTTCTTTAAATAACTAATACCATATGAAATATTTTGTTTTACTGTTAAATGGGGAAAGAGTGCATAGTTTTGAAATACATATCCTATATTTCTTTTTCTAGGTGGTATATTTACCTTTGAGTCACTAGAAAATAGTGTTTTTCCCTTAAGTTTAATATATCCATTATCAGGGGAGGTAAGCCCTGCAATACATTTTAAAGTCATACTTTTTCCGCAGCCTGATGGACCAAGTATTCCTAAAATCCCCTTTTCTAACTTAAAAGATGAATTTAGTGTAAAGTCTCCTAATGACTTTTGAAATGATACTTCAAGCATTAACCTACCCCCTTTTTAATTTTCTTTCAAGAATATTAATTATAAATAATACTAAAATAGCAATACTAGTCATAATAAGAACAAGTAAATTAACTAAATCTTTATCTCCTACTTGTAGTGCATCATATATGGCGATAGGCATAGTCATGGTTTTATCTGGAATACTTCCTGAAACCATTAAGGTAGTACCAAAGTCTCCAAGAGCCCTAACAAATGACATTGTAATACCTGCTAGAATTCCTCTCCATGCGATAGGAAGTATGATTGTACAGAAAATGTTAATCTCACTTCTCCCTAATATCCTTGCTGCATTTAAGAAATCCTGATTTATCTCGAGAAATGCAGTTTTAGAGGATCTAATTAAGTAGGGAATTGATACAACTGTAGATGCAATTATAGCACCTGTAGGTGTAAAAACTATCATAATATTAAAGGTGTTTTCTAGGAAGTCCCCTATTGGAGACTGTCTACCTAAAAGAACTAAAAGATAATATCCGAGTACTGTAGGTGGTAATACAATAGGTAAATTAGTTAAAGTATCAATAAAATCAGCTATTTTCCCATGCCCTTTGCTTAGGAAATAGGCAATTGGAAGCCCAACTATAAGGCTGATTATGGTTGCAGTTAGTGCTACGCGAAAAGAGAGATATAGTGGAAATAGATTTAAACCTTGCATTTTTACTCCTTAGGTGCTTCGAATCCATATTTATTCATAATTAACTTACCCTTTTCACTATTTACATATTCAATAAACTTTTTGGCAAGTTCCTGGTTTTTTGAAGCCTTAACAATAGCCATTGCTTGATTTAAAGGCTTATGCATTTTCTGGTCAATAAGATTAAAGTTTAAAGTTTTATCATCCTTTAAAGATAGTGCGATAAATCCTGCATCAGCATTACCAGTAGTTATAAGTGTTGCTGTTTCTGAAATACTTTTTCCATATACCATTTTTGATTTTAGTTTATCCCATAGTCCAGCAGTTTCTAAAGCATTTTTTGCTGCTAAGCCATATGGTGCAGTTTCAGGATTTGCTATAGCGATTTTTTTAATTTCAGGATTTAGTAAATCCTCTATAGTTTTAACTTGAACCTTACTATTCTTTGGTGTGGCAATACCTACAAGTCCTAGGGCATAAAGCTTTTTAGTATCAGAAATTAAAGCGCCTTTTTCAATAAGCTTATCTACATCTTTTACATTTGCAGCTACGAATAAATCAAATGGAGCTCCATTAATAACTTGTTCTGCCAATGTACTTGTTGCACCAAATGAAAATGTTACCTTAGAGTTATTATCCTTTTCGAACTCTGATCCAATCTCTGTAAATGCTTTTTTTAAGCTAGAAGCAGCAGCTACTGTAAGTTCTGTTTTTTGAGTAGTTGTATTTTCTGATTTTGAAGTGTTTTCCTGATTTGCTCTGCATCCTACAAGTGAAAAACAAACCAAAATAACAAAAGTAAATAGGGTAAATAAAGTTTTCTTTTTCATATTTTTTCCTCCATGTTAATATAATTTCGTTATGAAAAGTGATGAAAAGTGATATAAGTTTCCATTAAACTGCTTTTCACATAAATTATAAGTATATTAAGGTATTAATGTCAACGAAAAGTAGATAGAAAGGTGTAAAGACGTGACGAAACGTGATATAATATAATGTAACATTATAACTAGAAAGGTTGATAATATGGATAATAACGCATTAAATGCTCAAGAAGTTGCTAATATATTAAAAATAGCTAAAAATACAGTTTATGAACTAGTCAAAAGAGGAGAGCTTAATTCATATAAAGTTGGAAGAAAAATAAGGTTTACATTAAATGACGTTGAAGAATACATATCAGGTTCAAAAAGTATTAAACATAAGATAATTGCTACGAAGGATGAAGTTATAGGGAATAATAACATACAAGTAACTCCAGAACTTAACAATAGAGGCTTTGTTATATGTGGCCAAGATTTAATGCTTGATATTTTATCAAGTTATGTAGAGCAGTATACTCAAGGAATCCCAGCACTTCGCTCATATATTGGTAGTTATAATAGTTTAACTGCACTATATCAAGGAAGTATTCAGGTTGCATCTGCACATTTATGGGACGGTGATACAGGAGAGTATAATGTTCCCTATGTAAGAAGGCTTGTACCAGGTATTCCAACTGTTATTATTCATCTTACATGTCGTATGCAAGGATTTTATGTTAAAAAGGGAAATCCTAAGAATATAAAATCATGGGAGGATTTTAGAAGGCCTGATATTACAATGATAAATAGGGAAAAAGGTTCAGGGTCTAGGGTGCTACTTGATGAACATCTGCGTTTACTTGGTATTTCTAGTAGCTTAATTAATGGATATAATCGTGAGAATCAATCCCATCTTACAGTTGCAAGTACTATTGCTCGTGGTGGTGCAGATGTGGCTGTAGGAAATGAAAAAATTGCAAGTCAGGTTGAGGGAATTGAATTTATTCCTCTACAAAAAGAGCGATATGATTTAGTTTTTAAAAAGGAAGATATAAACACTCCAGGGATTCAAGCTATTTTACAGATTCTTAGATCAGATGAATTTAAAATGGAGTTTGAAGGAATTGGAGGCTATGATATTAGTGAAATAGGTAATATTGTAGCAGAGATATAGTAAATGAGAAGTTAAATTAATTGCTATTAAACAACGCCTATTAGGATAACTTATATTTATCCTAATAGGCGTTGTTTTCAATCTATAATTCCATAACTGTTTTATTTCTTCCTGTAATTTTTGCATGGTAAAGGTTTCTATCTGCGCCGAGTAGTAGTTCATCCATATTGTTTTTATGGCTACTAAGTTGATGTACACCTAAACTAGCAGTTATTTTAATTTTTATATCATCATATTGAAAAACAGTATTTTCTAATGATTTTCTTATGTCTTCTGCTACTTTATAGGCACTATGTAAATCAGTATCTTGTAAGACTATTAGGAATTCTTCTCCACCATATCTACTTAACCAATCTGTACTTTTTCTAATATGATATTTAACAAGTTTACAAAAGTCAATTAAGATCTTATCCCCAATTAAATGTCCATAGTTATCGTTTATTTTTTTGAAGAAATCTATATCCGCCATAATTACTGATAAAGGATATTGTTTAACAATACTCTTATTAATATTAACTGGAAGTGTTTCGTTAATATATCTTCTATTATATACTCCAGTTAATTCATCCTTTATTATTTTTTCATTTAATTCATTTAATACGTATTCTGTATAGTTTTCACTACTATCATTTTTAGTCTGTATCTTTCCATTTTGTGTTATATCCTTAAGAATTTCAACTATATATCTATTGTTGTTTAGAATTAAAGGAGTAGCAGTTACTAGGAAAATTTTTCCTTCGTTGTTTTGTATTTTTACAAATGTATCATCTTCTAAATAAGCTCTAATAGAAATACAATTTTTACAAAATTCGTCTCTTTTCCAAAAGTCATAGCAATAACCCTTTGATTCTTCAATAGAATTATCATTTACAGTTATGGTTTTCTTATTAACTGGATCTACTAGTCTAAAAATGTCATATAAGTTTTTAAACACTGATAATCTATTTTTTACTTCTTCTACTATATTCATATTGCAATCCTTTATTATATAGTTTTACCTAAATTATACAGTGTATTACATAGTTCTACAATGCATAGGAGAAACATTTATAATGTTGAGATTTATATTATAAATTTAAATAATAAAGACATTAAATATTTAAGAAGTTATTGGTCTTTGATTAAAAGGAATGTATAATAGTATTAATTGCTAAAAATGTAAGAATAAACATGGAGGGGAGTATGGATATGAAAAAGTACTATAATATATTTACTCTCTGTATTGTAGTTTCCCTTATAGTATCAGGAGTGCTTGTTATTAATGCTTTAATAACAAAGCCATCATATAATTTGTTAAGAGATTGTACAATTAAAATAGATAGTTGGACGTACTATACAAGTTTAGATAGAAGTATTAAGAAAGCTACTTTGCCATGGAAGCCTAAGTATAGGGAAGGTTCTATGACTATATATATGAATAGTAAACTACCAAAATTGCATAGAGACAAGACTCTATTTATAAAATCATATATGAAACAGATTAAGGTATTAATTAATGGTAGGCAAATATATGATAGTAGAGCGGATAATGACAAAGGTGATGTAAATGATTACGGTATGGGTTTTCACTATTTAGAGATTCCTAGAAACTACACAGAAGCTAATATACAGATACAGGTTTTCTCTAGGTTCCCACAAAATGTTGGGCGAATAGAGCAGATATCTATTGGTAGCAAGGCAGATCATATAGGAAACGCTATAGGGGAAAGTGGAGTATCTAATCTTATGGCACTAGGTATGATATTGATCGGAGTATTTTCTATTAGTACATTTTTAAATACCTTTTTAAGAAATAGTAAATATATAAATCTTCTATGCATAGGGATATTTACACTAATTTGTGGGTCATGGATAATAGCTGAAACTGACCTTTATCAAATATTTTATAATAATTCATACATAGGTTATGTGATTGAATATATAGCTTTTTATTCAATGCCTATACCTCTTTTAATATTTATCATTACAAATTACCCAATAAAACATAAAAGAATAATAATGTTTTTAATATCAACTCTTACCATATTTTTGACGTTTATAATATGTACAAGTGCATTTGGACTTATGGAGCTACACCAAGGAATAAAGTTTTATCATAGTATTTTAGGTATATCATTGATTTTATTAATATGTGTTTTATCCTTAGAAGTAACTATACATGATAAGGATTTTATATTATTTTTCCTAGGATGTATACTAATGATTATGTTTGGTTCAATAGACTTAATTGAATTTTACTCGAAGCCAGAGAAGAGTTCCTTTAATCACTTTTATGTAGGAATGTTTATATTTACTTTAACAATTTTAATAAATGTAGCTAGATACATAATCAAGTTAAAGGATGAAAAGGTTAGAAATGAAACCCTTATGGATATAGCATATAAGGATATAAGTACTGGACTTTTGAATAGAAGAGCATTTGATGAAACTATTCAAAGATTAAATGAAGAGTTAAAAAATCATTCTAATATAACTGTAATAGTAGTTGATTTAGATAACCTAAAGGAAACTAATGATTACCATGGACATATCCATGGGGATAGAATTATATTTTTAAGTGCATCAATACTTAATTGGGCATTTAAAGATATAGGTGAAGTTTATAGAATTGGTGGGGATGAATTTGCTATTTTATGTGTAGACAAGTCCCTTGAGGAAGTGGAAGATTGTGAAGTTAAAACAAGAAACTTTATAAAAGAGATTGAGTTTAACTGTAAAAAGGACGTAAGCATGTCTTCGGGAAAGGCAGCCTATGATAGTTCTATAGATAGAGATATTTATTCTGTATTTTCACGTGCTGATAAATATATGTACAAAAATAAAAGAAAAAGAAAAGAAGGATATTATATTTAATATTAAATATAATATCCTTCTTCTATTGGTGGAAGTTTATTTAACTTTAAGATGCAGCAGCTTCTTCCCTATTTCCTAATTTTCTAAGATCTCTTATAAGTAGCACTGCTGTTATTAGAGAAGATAGGAAATCAGAAGTAGGCCCTGCTATAAATATACCGTGTAATCCCCAAATAGTAGGCATAATAATTAGTAGAGGAAGCAATATTATAACCTGCCTTGATAAAGACAAGAACATGGAATACCCTGCTTTTCCTACTGATTGGAAGTACACTGAACTTACTATTTGGAATCCTACAATAGGAAGCATACATAGGTATACTCTAAGTACAAAGGTTCCCTGTGATATAAACTCGTTTAACACAGCTGTATTAGATTTATCTGCGAATGTGCTCATTATAACTCCTGGGAAAACAGCTACAAGTATATAACCTAAAGTTGATATTATGGTAGCAGATATAATAGCTAGCTTAAGGGCTTCTTTAACTCTATCATACTTCTTAGCACCGAAGTTATAGCCAAGTATTGGTTGAACCCCTTGATTGATACCGAAAATAGGCATAAGAAGAAGTAGTACTATAGAGTTAATAACACCCATAACCGCTACAGAAATATTATCACCATAGTTTACAAGTTGTTTGTTAAGTATAACAGTGATTACGCTTGCGGCGATTTGCATAGAAAATGGTGACATTCCTATAGCAAAGGTGCTACGAATAATATGAAAATCAGGTTTTAAGTTTTCTTTTCTTATTTTTAGTAGGCTCTTTGAGCTTCTAAAATACATAAGAACCCAAACTGTAGATATTGCCTGAGATATAACTGTAGCTAAAGCTGACCCTTGAATTCCAAGGCCAAGTCCAAATATGAAAATAGGATTTAAAATAGCGTTAATCACTGCTCCTATAATCATAGTGAACATTGCCATTTTAGGACTACCATCTGCACGTATGATACTATTGATACCAAAGGATAGATTGTTAAGAACTGTTCCTATAAGAATAATAAGTGTATAGTCTTTAGCGTATGTTAGAACTTCACCTTTTCCTCCAAATAGAACAAGGATAGGTTCAAGAAATGCTATACCAATGACTGTAAGTATAAGAGAAAGAATAACAGTAAGAGAAATTGCATTGCCGAGGATTTTTTCAGCCTCATCTTTTTTGCCCTGGCCAAGTCTTATAGAAATTAGTGCAGTAGCTCCTATTCCTACAAGCATACCAAAGGCTATAATGACGTTCATAACAGGAAATGCAATAGTTATTCCTGATAAAGCTAAGATGTTAACACCTTGACCTACGAATATTCTGTCTACAATATTATATAGTGCATTGACTATAAGGCCAATAATAGCAGGCACAGAAAATTTAACAAGCAGCTTACCAATGTTTTCTGTTCCCATAAGCTGTAGAGAATCTTTTTCCGTCATATTTTCTACCTCCTTATTAAGTTAGAAATTAAACTTAAGTACATAATTATAACACAAACTAAATTATATACATAGTGGAACTAAGTTAGAATTAAATTTAGGGTTTTTATAGATAATATGCCGAAATGTCGAAAAAATAACACGAAAAATTAAACTGTAAAGTATTAAATGACAGTACAATCAGTCAATTTATTAAGGAAAAGGGAAAATTTTTGTAGAAAAACAAGTTATGATAGCATTTATTTTTATAATATGTCTAACGTTTGAAATTGACTTAATTAACCTATTATTCTATTATTTATACATAGATATTATTACTGTAAGTTAAAGTAAGATATCTTTGTAAGGAGGTTTTTCATATGGAGAAGGCAGTAGTGTATAAAGTTGACTTTATGAGAAGAGAACTACATAAAGAACTAGAAAACTGTACAAGCTTAACAGACGCCAGAGTAATTGTAATAAGTCAATTACTAGATGAATTTATAGTAGAGTGTCAGAAGCAATTGATCTCAAAAAATTATCAAGGTGCGGTTACTATGCAGATTTAGCACTTATTGACAAGAAAAGTGATAATGACTATAATTACAATGATAGGCACCTGTAGCTCAGTAGGATAGAGCGACGGTTTCCTAAACCGCAGGCCGGAGGTTCGAATCCTCTCAGGTGCACCACTTTTATTTATATTTATATTTGGGGTAATTAGAGAAACTTAATTAATTGATATCTTATTCAAGTTTATTTTAAAACATATTAGTTTAACTAGATTGATATTTACATTATGACTATTTAGCCGTTAACATCTACTTGTTAACGGCCTTTTGATTTATTAAAATAAGTAATATATTTAATATGATGAGATTTATTAGATGGATCTATATATTAGTTTGGAGGATAGGTAGTTGGAAAGTTACTTTATGTCGGTTGCTATTGAGGAAGCTAAAAAGGCGGCTAGTATAGGTGAAGTTCCTGTAGGAGCGGTTGTAGTAAAAAATGGTGAAATCATAGCTAAAGCATATAATATGAAGGAGACTTTAATGGATACAACAGCACATGCTGAGATTCTTGCAATTAAGAAGGCATCTGAAATTCTTAAAGGTTGGAGGCTTATAGATTGTGAGATTTATATAACACTTGAGCCATGTGTAATGTGTGCAGGTGCAATAGTTCAATCAAGGTTAAATAAGCTTATATTTGGAGCCTATGATAGAAGATTTGGAGCATGCAGAAGTCTTTATAGTATTCCGGATGAGGGAAAGCTTAATCATAAAGTTGAGGTTGTTGAGGGAATCATGGAGAGGGAATGTAGCTCTTTGCTTTCACAGTTTTTTAAAACTCGAAGAAATCACACTTAACATAGAGGCTATCACATATCTTATGTGATAGCCTCTTAATTTACTCATCTCTAGTTATAGGAAGTCCTTGAAGTGATATAAAAGCATCTAAAATCTTTTCTACATGATAGTTAAAAACTATATTTTCCTCCTTAGAAACACACTTACTAGTATCAGGAGTGATTCCGTATATCACCTGAAGTTTAGCTAAGTTCTCCTTAGATAAACAGTATTCCTTATCTAAGTCGTTAAGCACAGTAAGATGAAAATATATATGCTTATGAAGAAGTATTATCTCTTTTATATTGTCTGCATAAAGTGGACGATCCTTAGAGATTCTTATCTCTTCAAGTAAAGTTGAAAGTTCATCTGAAAGTTTTTGTATTTTGTCATAAAAACCAAATGTATCTACAACCTCATTATAACAAAGTCTTTTCTTTATAAGTTCTGAGGTTTTATCTCGAAGTATTTGATAGCTTTTAAGAATTGAAGCTATATGATTCGGTGGTGCTATAAGAAAATTTACTATAAATGCTATGGATATACCTAGGAAGGTCTGAATTATAGCAGATAAGCTGTATTCAAATGCATCCATATTAGGGGTTACCCCAAACATTATAGATAGGAAAACTATACCTGATGTTGGAATTGAAAAATTCCAATTTAGAATTCCACAAACAGATATAATAATTACAATGCCAATAGACGAGAGGAGTAGGTCCCCTGGCTTAATAAGGCATAGTAAAAATGCAATAATAGCACCGAATATAGTAGAAATAATCCTATTCTTTCCTGACCTTAGTGTATCTACAACACTACTCTCCATAACAAGAAGTGAGGTTATGGCAGCAAGATATGGAGATTTAAATGACAGTAAAGTAGATGCACCAATAGAAAGAAAAACAGCTATAGCGGTTTTTAGATTTCTAATACCAATTCCATATTTCATAAACATCACCTAATTATATTTAATACCTATAAAAATGCTAAAGTCAAGGAAAACAATGTATAGAAACTTTAGCTAAGTATATACTATGTTTTGTGGGAGGTGTTGCAAGTGAAGGTTGCTATAATGGGAGCTGGTCTATCTGGACTTTCCTGTGCAATAACATTAGAGCGTCTTGGAGTTTCACCTACTATCTTTGAAAAAAGAAGTATGGTAGGAGATAGATTTATTAATGGAGAGGCAATGTTTAGCATAATCGATAGACCTATTAAGGATAACTTATCTTACATATCTAAGAATTATAATATAAACTTAAATGCCACAGATAAAGTAACTAAGTTGTTTATTCATTCTCAAAAGGAAGTTGCCTCTATTAATGGCAAAATTGGTTATACAAATATAAGAGGTAGACACGAAGACTCATATGAAAGACAGTTAGAAAAGCAGATAAAAAGTAAAATTAACTTTAACTCTACATATGACTATGAAGATTTATGTAAGGATTACGATTATGTAGTGTTGGCTACAGGAGATGGGGAATATGCATCTCGACTAGGTAATTATAAGTGTGATCTTACATGTACTATAAAGGGAGCAACAGTACAGGGGAACTTTATAACAAGTAGCCCACATGTATGGTTTAATTATGATATATTACCAAAAGGATATACATGGTTAATCCCTTTTTCTGATAATGAAGCTAATTTATCAATTGCTTACCCTGATTATCCTGATAATATAAAACTAGATATAAATAGTATGTGGGAAAAGTTTTATAGTTTAGTATGTAGGGACCTAGGTGAGGATTTAACTATAACTGATAATTTTGAAATTACAAGGTATATGATGGGTATATGTAATAAGCCTAAGATTAATAATACCTACTTTGTAGGAAATTGTTTTGGATCTATATCTCCTGGACTTGGCTTTGGACAGCTTACATCGATTTTAACAGGAGTATATTCAGCCTATGATATTTGTGGAATAGGGGACTATGAGGAACTTACTAAACATTTATTTGAGGATTATAATCATTCTATAGTTTTTAGGAGATTTATGGAGAATTTAACAGATGAGCAACTAGATTTCCATATTAAAAATTTAAATAATAATATTATAGGTATGATATCTGATAGGCTATGTAGTAACAGTTGTGGGATAGATATACTTAAGTTATCAACTCCAATAATGAGATTATGGAATTATTATAAGTCAAAGGGATCAATATAATAAATCTGTTGCATTGTTGCTATTTTTATGGCATAATTACATGGTATAAGTAAAGTCGCATGGAGAGATGGTCGAGCTGGTTTAAGGCGCACGCCTGGAAAGCGTGTGTAGGGGAAACCCTACCGGGGGTTCGAATCCCCCTTTCTCCGCCAAGTAAACACGTTAAGTATAAAATGCTTCACGTGTTTTTTACGTTTAATTCATTTCAAGCAATTTACAGCATAAGTATACCTATAAAAGAAATCTTGTTCTTATAGTACTACATTTTAAGTTACTATCTAATTGCGTTATATTACGAAGGAAAAAGCATTTAGGAGGAAAACATGTTTAGTAGTTTATTTTAATACCGAACAACTAAAAAAGATTAATGAATTAACAGGATTAAAATTTAGATTTTATTAATTGCACAACAGTTGTATATTGTGAACTACTTTGAGGGGATGGTTATGAATATGAGTTCCCGGTGGATTTGTAATTTTAAAGTGGTAATCAAAATAATCACCTGGTTTAGTTCGTGGAGAATGCTCTACCTGTGGAAGCTGATTATACACTCTTATGTTAACATAATACCCAGGATAAACCTTAATTGTTGGGCTAGGTATAATGCTATTATATCCTAATATGCTATTCTAATCTTAATGTTTCAAAAGTTAGAAGACACAAATGTAAAAATGAAAATCCATGGTCGAGGGCGACCTCAGCACCTCTTGGCCATAGCTTAAACTTATTTTATAACATAGGAATCTACGATTTCTTTAGCTTTCTTTTGAGAAGGGATTCCCCTTATGGCATACATTGCTTGATTGTAATTAAATGCGATTGTATAGGCTGGTTTCCTTGATCCGAAGCCTGGCTGCTTAACTAATTGAGTTTCCTGACCGTTACTAAGAGGGTATCCTTTTAGAATTTCATACTCTCCTAAAAATTGTGCAGGTTGAAGTTTGGAATCTTTTCCTAATTTATCTAAAACTGATATTTCAGCATATGCCTCATTAATTGTCCCTAAAAACTCACCTATAGTAACCGCGTCTAACTTCTTTTTATATGCTTTTATTGCTGACTTAGGTACTTGATATATTTCTGAGGAGTAGTTATTGTATCTAATACACATAACCACAAAATTATTGTTTGAAAAGTAATTAGAATGTAATAGCTTAAAATTCATTTCATTTTCTAATGATTCTAGATTTTCATATTCTTTTAACTTAACTTTCCCAGAATATATAGAGTAACTAGTAATATCAATGCTTTTTTCATTATTTGAATTAAAGAACAATGATATTATTGCAGTCAAAAGAACGATTGAGGATAAAACAGTTATTATTATAAACTTTGGAAATTTCTTAATTGTCATAGAATCACCCTTTCATTTTCTACTATTTTCTATTATTTTCCATTATAATATATTATTATGACTAGTGTAAGTTAACTTTACATTTCATATAATGTTTATATTGTGAATGATTCTTGAAAGTAAAATAGACAGTGGATTGACCTTCCACTGTCTTAAATATTTATTACAATATAATTTTTTCAAATTAACATTAGCATTATTAAACAGATTTCAAAGCATTTATAAATACCTAAGATACTCAGCGCATTTACGATTGGTATACTAGAGTAGAGAACATGCCCCCTACACCTTCTGTAAAGTTATTAGCAATGTGATGTGATATATGACAATGAATAGGCCAAGTTCCTGGATTATCTGCCTTAAACAGTACATCCCAGGTTTCTCCACTAGCTACTAATATTGTATTTTTTAATATTCTATTGTTAGGGTCAATAGGATTACCATCAGCTTTTTCTACTTGAAACTGATGTCCATGAAGATGCATAGGATGATGATTAATCTGTATAGCTCCGAATCTTAGACGTACAATATCTCCATAATTAATTGGCATTGGAGTAACTGCAGGAAAGCTCTTTCCATTAATAGTAAACATATTAAACTCGTTGGTAAAGGGGTTAAGTTCATACACTCCTGGTTTTACCTTTTCCCCCTTCTTAGGACCAACAAGACTCCACTCTTGCATTAGCAATAAGTAATCCTTATCAACACACTTATGGCTTTCTTTATCACCTGGGTCTAAAATTACAAATCCACCTAATAAACCTAACATATCTTGCTTAACAACATTAACATGAGAATGATACATATGAGTTCCTGGGGGATTTATAACTTTAAAACGATAATCAAAGTAATGTCCTGGTTCAATTCTTGGGGAAGGCTCTACATCAGGAACTCCATCCATAACATTAGGAACATCAAGTCCATGCCAATGAATACTTGTAGCTTCTGGAAGATGATTGTACACTCTTATGTTAACATAATCTCCAGGATATACTTTAATTGTCGGACCTGGGATACTACCATTGTATCCCCATCCCTTTATAAATACGCCGGGAAGTATTTCTTGATTCACTGGCTCTGCTACTAATTCAAAATATTTTACACCTTTACTCATAGTATATTTTAGAGAATATATATCAGGCGTAACAACCATAAAAAACACCTCTTATATGATTTTTTAAGCTTATCATATAATAATATGCTTGTTTTATTCTAATGTTACTAAAGCTAGATATAATCAAATATGAAAATTTCCAATAAAGAATTATAAAGTATTCATAATCTAATAATTTTATAGACTAATTGTAATACTAATAGCAGGAAAGGATGTGGCTATAATGGATTACAGATTAATTTCTATTTTCATTCCCCTTATTGTTATTATACTTGCTGCATTTACAAAGCGAGTTATTCCATCTTTAACTATAGGGGTTATTACAGGTGGAATTTTTCTTGCTAAAGGAAGTATTATTCAAGGAATTATTTTGTCTATTGAGCATTTAATAAAAGCAGTAGCAAACGAAGATAGTATTTACATTATATTTTTCCTATTTATTTTCGGGGCATTTGGGGAAATTATGAAGGTTTCAGGAGGAATTAAGGGTTTTACGGAATTCTCCAGTAAATATGTAAAGACGGAAAAAGGAGCATTAGGAACTATATGGTTAGTTACTCCAGTAACCTTTATTGATTGTTGTTTCCATAGCATAGCAGCTGGTACAGTTAGTAAAGCATTAATTGATAAGGTAAATGGGAGTAAGAGAAAATTAGCATTTGTTCTAAATGTTACCTCATGTTTACTTATAATACTTATTCCATTTGGTACTACTTATGTTGGATACATAATAGGGGTTATAGGTTCAGCATTTAAGAATGCAGGATTAACATTATCTCCATACAGTATATACATTAAAAGTATTCCATACAATTTTTATGCAATTATTATGATTTTAATAAGTATAGGTGTAATTATATTTGGTTTAGGTTTTGATAGAGTAATCAAGTTAAATAATGAAAAAAGTTACTTGGAGGAAAATGGTCACCATCATAATGAAGCACATGAACAGAGTGAATTTGTTGAAAAGGTTCCTCCACGTCCTATTAACTTAATATTACCTCTAGGGATATTAATATCCTTAACCTTTTTCTTTCTTTGGTATACTGGACGAAGTGGAGAAAATGGATTTATCACAGCAATTATAAATGCTAATTTTGAAAAATCAATTTTCATTGCCGGAACTGTTACAATAATAATAACTTCAATAATTTATGTTTTTCAAAAGATACCTATGGGTGTAATAGAGAGCAACTTTCTAGCAGGAGGAAATGAAATGATGCCTCCTATAGTAGTTCTTATTTTGAGTTGGGGGCTAGCAAGTATAGTAAAGGATTTAGGGTTTATAAGCTTTGTAACCAACGTGCTAGGACCTAAAGTACCTGTTTACTTAATTCCAGCGGCTATTTTTTTGATAGGTTGTTTTGCATCATATTTTATGGGTTCAGCATGGGGAACATGGGCACTTATTATGCCTATAGCAGTGCCACTTGCAGTATCTAGTAATTCAAATTTAGCCCTTGTTATAGGTGCTGTTTTAGCTGGTGGAGCCCTTGGTGATAACACATCTCCTCTCGGGGAAACAGCAATATTATCATCAACTATCGCAGAAGTTCCACTTATGGAGCATATAAAATCACAATTGCCCTATAGTATTGTAGGGATGCTTATATCAACAGTACTATTTGTATTATTTGCATTAATTTAAGACCTAAATAAGATATGATATGTTTATTTTATGATACAACAGCTTTATATTATAAATTAATTAGACAGTGGGTTTATTCCACTGTCTAAATAGTTTTAGTATTTATTACATATTAGCCATTTTTCTGCATTCATCTGCACATTTACGGCATTCTTGAGCACACTTTTGGCAATGTTCATCTTTAAACATTTCACATTCTTGTGCGCATTTATCACAAATAGTAGCACAAAGATTGCAATGGTCTTTTGCAAATTGACCACTCATTGACATCATTGAAGCTGACATTTGACACATTTGTGCACATTCAACAAGCATACTTATACAATTTTTTCTTGCATTAACATCAGGTTCATTTAAACATGCTTCGAAGCATTCATAACATGCTTGAGCACACCTATTACATTCATCGATACATGCTTGATGCTTATCTGTACAATTAGTTACTATTCCCATTTTAAATTCTCCTTTTACACGTTAGATGTGATCTAATATCAAATATATTGTGTGTAAAAATAAGTACATTATGTATAAAGATAATTAATATATTTAATTTACATTATGTTTGTATTTTATAGTCATGTAATGGTCTGGATAAGAAATATTAATGTTTTTTAGGGCTCATTTCTATTTCCTTCAAACTTTTTAGTATTTATCTCTTCAAATATATTATTACTTATAGCTGGCTGAGAATTTGAACTACTTGAAATTAATGTTTTTAGTTGAGATATTTCATTCATTATTTTTGCAAGGTCTTCTTGGGTTATTGGTTTTTTATTATTTTTTAGCTCATATCCAATCTGACCACTTACTTCTATTGTTGCATACTGAATATCTTCTATAGATGAAATCCCAGCCTGTCTTAAGCGTGTTTCAAGCTTATCTATAGACATTCTAAGCTTTCTTAAGTTTTTCATATTTAACTTACCATTTTCAATAACAATTACTGATTTACCTGAAAATAAAGTTTCTAAAAAGTCAATTTTAACCTCTAGATACTCAGTAAGCATCATTAGTATTGTTAACACAAGAGCTACTAAAAATGTAATAAGAAGCCCTTTTCCAGAGACAGGCTGAATGAGTAGTGACCCTAACCCTATCATTACAATGGTTTGGGATATTGTCATCTGAGAAATTGATTTTCTTCCTCCTATTCTTAAAATAAATGTTCCTACAATGAATATAAGAGTTGCTTGCCATATCCAATTTAAATCCATATAATATCCTCCTTTAAAAGTATTAAACATTCTATTAGTATTTAACTATATTGAAATTCAATACGTTACAATATTTTTATTTTACTTACTGCAACACCACTATTCTATATTAGAACTTAATTTATCCTAACTGATAAATAATGGTATAATGACTTATGTATTAGATGTATAAAGGAAGTGATTTTGTGATAAAAGGTGCTATATTTGATTTTGATGGCACACTACTTGATACTATGTATGAGTGGGAAAATATCGGAGGAAATTACTTAAGAAGTAAAGGTATAGTTCCCGAAAATAATATTAGTAAAATATTAAAGCCTATGAGCCTAGAAGAAGCAGGTGAGTATTTTATAGAAAAGTATGGTTTTACACATACTGTAGAGGAAATCTTAAATGAAGTACATGCTTTAATAGCTGATAAATATAAGTATCACTTTGAATTAAAGCCATATGTAATTGATTATCTGGACAAGCTTAAAGAAAATAATATAAAAATGTGTATAGCAACAGCAACAAGTCACTGTCATGCAGTAAATGCTTTAAAAAGACTTGGGATAGAGGATTACTTTGAATTTGTACTAACTTGTAGTGAAGTAGGGCATAGTAAGCTAAATCCTAGGATTTATATAGAATCAACTGAAAGATTAGGACTTAATATAGATAATGTAATTGTATATGAAGACACTTTAAGCTGTATAGAAACCGCTAAGAAGGCAGGATTTAAGGTAATTGGTGTAAGTGATGCATCAGCTGAAGGAGATGTTGAAACTATTAAAAAGCTCTGTGATAAATATATACTTGGATTTGAGGAATTACTATAAGTTAATTTGACTTAGAAGGGAGTGATTATATGGAGTTAAATAGTAGTAATATTAAAAAGATATTATTTATAATTGTTGTTTCTATTTTAGTATTTCTAGGGGTACAAAATTTTGGAATAGTTATGAGGTTTTCACATGTTGTTATTAAAATATTAAAGCCTTTTATTATTGGGGTTTGTATAGCGTTTACTCTCAATGGACTACTTAGATTGTTAGAGGATAGGGTATTCTCCCCATTAAACAGGAGTAATAGTATACTATGGAAAAAGTCCAGAAGAGGGATTTGTATACTACTTACTTATGCTATTTTAGGAGGAATATTATTTGTTTTATTCTTTTTAATTGTCCCAGAACTTAGAAAAAGCTTTCAAATGCTTTTAAGCAATATAAATATATACGCTGCTGTATTTCAGAACTGGACTGACAAGATGATTTCAACACTAAATATATCACCTGATTATGCAAATACTATTAGGATAGATTGGGACAAGGTATTTTCAATGCTAGGAAGTTTCATGAAGAATGTTTCTAATGACTTTATTAATACTACTATGAATATTACTTCAGCGGTAATTAGTGTAGTAGTTAATACTGTGATTGGAATTGCATTTTCTGTTTATATGCTATTCCAAAAGGAAAAGCTTGCAAGTCAGGCAAAAAGAATATGTTTAGCATATTTTTCACGTAAAAGAGCAGAGTATCTAATCTCAGTAGGTAAGCTTTCAAATAAGATATTTGCAAGGTTCATAGTTGGACAGTTTACAGAAGCTATTATCATAGGATTGCTTTGCTTTATAGGTATGAATATATTTTCCATGCCATATTCATCATTAATTTCTACTATTGTTGGAGTTACATCACTTATTCCAGTTTTCGGAGCACTTATAGGTACTGGGGTTGGGGTATTTGTACTTCTAATGGTTGAACCAATGACCGCTGTTTGGTTCATAGTATTTATTATTGTACTTCAACAAATCGAGGGAAATATTATATACCCAAGAGTAGTAGGAAATTCTATAGGACTTCCTGGAATCTGGGTACTACTTGCAGTAACAGTAGGTGGTAGTTCATTTGGAGTAATGGGAATGCTACTTGGTATTCCACTTTCTTCAATTATATATTGTTTATTCAAAAATGAGGTTTCAGCAAGACTTAGGAGAAGAGGCATTTCCTATGCTGATATTGAAGGTCTTGGAGTAGACTTTACAGAAACTATGTAAAAATAAAGTGGTGTAGAAATTTTTTCTACACCACTTTTTATATTTTAATTATTTATTAATTTAAATTCTGAAACAGCTGTACTTAATAATTCCGATTGAGATGCTAACTCCTCAGAGGCAGCAGCGCTTTCCTCTGCAGTTGCAGAATTAGTTTGTACTACCGCTGCAATTTCATCTATTCCCTTAGTTATCTCTTCAGTAGATAGGGCTTGTTTTTCTGATACTAAGGATATCTCTTTAACTAAATTAGATATTTTTTCAGAATCACTAACAATGCCATGTAACATTTCTGCTGTTTCACGGGCTAGAGAGTTACCATTTTCTACAGCGGATATACTTTCATTTATAAGTGCTGTTGTTTCCTTAACTGCATTAGCTGATGTATTAGCAAGAGTTCGTATTTCTTCAGCTATAACAGTAAACTGTTTACCTTGAACATTTGCCTTTGATGCCTCAATAGAGGTATTAACAGCAAGAAGGTTAGTTTGAAACGCTACAGAGCTTATTGTTGAGATAATCCTAGAAATTTCATTTGATGCTGAACTTATATTTTCCATAGCTATAAGCATATCATTCATCTTTTTATCACTATCTTTGATTTTCTCTACAGTTAGATTAAGAATATTACTAACATCCTTAGAATTATCTGCATTTTGTCTTATGTCATTATATATTTCATTAATGGAAGCTGAAAGTTCCTCAACAGATCCTGCTTGGTCAGATGCACCTTCAGAAAGTGCAGTTGAAGTACTTGCTATTTCCTCTGATCCTAGTGCTACTTGCTTTGCCGCTACATTAATCTCTGAAATTGTTTCATTTAGAAAACTAACAATTCCATTTATTGAAGTTTTTATTTCTTCAAAGTCGCCTATGTATTCCTTTTCAATAGAGGTTGTAATATCCTTTCTAGATATTCGATTAAGTGAAGTTGAAATATCCTCTATATAGTCCTTTAACATACTTTGAGTATTTTTAGCTACAGTAGTAAACTCACCTATTTCAGTATTATCCTCATCTAGGTCAATTGAGGTTTCAAGATTACCCTTTGATATTTCACTAAAACAATTTTTTAAGGCAATTATCGGTGATATTACCCTTTCTTTAATGAACCTAGAGTACTTAGAAAATGTATATAGGATAATACATGATAATCCAACAGTAATAAGGATTAGTAAGAATAAAATTACTTCAAAAATTATCACTGTTCTTTCTGATCTTTCCATAATAGCTGCTTGAAATTTCAATACATAACTATCAATTGAAGCTTTTTTAGAATCATAAGTATTACCTAGAACAAGCTCCTGAGCTTTTTTTAAGTTACCTTGCCTAGCATTTTTTATAGCTTCTTCTTCTAAATTAATTAAGGTATCTGATTCATTTTTAGAAGTTTCAATTAGCTTCTTCTCATCAGAGTTTATACCTATATCCTCAATTAAACCTAGGTATTTAGTAGTTGTCTTTGTTTCAGTTACTTCTTTTTCATAGTTGTTACAGTATTTTATATCCCCAGTTGCAGCATAAAGTTTAATTTGATCCGTTAAGTAGTCAGAGCCTCCCTTAAGCTTGGCACTATATTCTTGGAGAAGAAATCTTTCATTATTTAATGAATTAGTTTTGAAAGATGCTAAAATAGTTAATACCCCAAATAATATAGAAGTAATAACGATTAGAGAAAATATTTTGTTCGTTCTTTTCGTAGATTCTAACAATGTTCTTTGTTCTTTCATTTACAACTCCCCTTCATAAAAAATGGATATAAAATAATTACCTATTACATTATCGTGAATAATTTTTTAATAAATAACATCTTTTATACAAATTTTAAAATATTATATAAATAAGAAAGTTGGGTAATAATCTATACTATAGATAATAGAATTATTTATGATATGATATTACTGGAATTATTAACATATTAAGGATCGTTAAGGAGGAAGACAAATGGCTGGAAATAGAGTTATATGTCACTGTAGCAACGTAGATTACGTTACAATAAGAAAGGCAATGATAGCAGGTGCTCGTACAGTTGATGAAATCAAGGAAATGACAGGTGCTGGAACTGTATGTGGTGGATGTGTAAGTGAAATAGAAGAAATACTAGCTTCAGTATGTGGATGTAAAAATGTATCACTTGAGGAGGTAGTAAATGCAGTTAAAAATGGAGCTGATACAGTAGAGAAGGTACAAGAAGCTACAGGTGCAGGAACTGAATGTGGAAGATGTAATGCACTTATAGAAAATATAATTACATTAAAAAATAGGGAAAATTATTCTTTGATATAGCTTAAGTGTCTTGCAATTAGTGGTGCCTACATCTAAAGCGACGAGACCTATCAAAGAACTTCTAATCTTCACAAATGCCCCGAATCTAAGAGCTACGTCTGAAAAACCGCTATGCTTGACGACGTATCTCTAAGATTCGGGGCATTTGCTTCAGATAAGAATTTCTAACTCTAGGCTCTATTGCTTTAGCCGTAGGCACCACTAATTGCAAAGATACTAATCCTACAGAATAAAAAATTAATTCTATCCTGGAGTGGAAAGATTTCAGTTTTATAAGATTAGAAGCTCCCTTTGAAGTACTCGTCGTTTTAGCCATAATCACAACTACCTGCAGAGCAGCATTGCTACATACAACGCTTACAAGCCTCTATAAATCTATCAAATAGTTTTTTCATGTTAGCATCTGTTTCTGACATCATTTCTGGATGCCATTGTACTCCAAGGATGAATTCATCTCCCTTTTTCTCTATTCCCTCAATTACACCATCTGATGCCCATGCTGTTGCTATAAAGTCAGGTGAAAGTTTCTTTATAGCTTGGTGATGGATTGAGTTAACTCTTGACTCACTTCCTAGTATTGAGTGAAGTATAGAGTTTTCTTTTACCTTTATGTTATGGATAGGGAATATTGAATCTGTTTGTTGAAAGTGTTGAATCTTTATAGATTCATCATAGGAAACATCTTGAAGCATTGTTCCGCCAAAGGCTATGTTAATTAGTTGCATGCCTCTACAAACTCCAAGAATTGGTTTGTTTTGAATTATTGCTTCCTTTAAAAGTGCCATTTCAAATGCATCTCGTTCAGGTTTAGTTTCTCTTAGGAGACTTAATGAGTCTTCTCCATATAGAGCAGGAGAAACATCCTTACCCCCTGTTAATATTAGTCCATCAATTGAAGCAATAAGTTGAGATACATTTAGGTTATCTGTAACAGGAAGCATAATAGGAAGTCCAGATGATCTTGATACTGATTGAATGTATGCATCATTTACACCTGCACGTTTTGTCCAAAAGTCTAAAAAAAACTTAGTATTTGAAAGATCTCCCGATATACCTATGATTGGTAGTTTCATCTTTAATTCCTCCGATATATGTTTCATTAATATATATTATACATTATAAGTAGAGTATGGACATTTGTGATTATTATATTATTATATTTGAGTGTATATTTGTTTCAAAAAGAGTAAGCTTTGTTTAATTTATGATACAGGTAGGGACAGTGTAATAGAAGAAAGTAATTGAAAGTAGTTATCAAATGATATATTATATATTATATGAGAGATGTTAAAGTTAGTTAAAACTCATAGACATTGACAAAAATAAAGGAGGAAAGACATATGGAACTACTTCATGAAGGACATTTACATGGTGATGAAACTGGTTTTTTTGCAGTGCTGGAGCACTCTTTAATAGATATTATACCCATGATAATAATACTTATATTAACATTTGTTGCAATAGAATATATAGAGCATAAGTTTTCTGCAAGACTACAGGATAAGGTTAGAAATGCAGGAATTCTTGGGCCACTACTTGGGGCAATAGTTGGAATAATACCTCAATGTGGATTTTCAGTTATGGCAGTGGCACTATATTCTAGAAAAATTATAAGTCTTGGAACAATGATGGCTATATTCTTAGCTACATCAGATGAAACAATACCTGTTTTATTATCTACTCCAGGTGCTTATAAGCACATATTACCTATAATAGGGGCTAAGCTAGTAATTGCAATTGTAGCAGGGTATATAATTGATATTATATTTGGTAGAAAGTCTATGAAGGTTGATATTAAAAGTACAAAGGAAATGGAAAGTGAAGGGGAAAAGTGTTTAGATCATGAAAAGATAAGTTTATCAAAGGTATTTATACACTCTATACAAAGAAGTTTTAAAGTAGGGATATATATATATGTAATTACTGTATTGATAACTCTACTAATTGAATATTTCCATATAGATAAGTTTGATAGCATAATATTTACTGAAGGATATATTCAAATATTCCTAGTATCACTTATAGGGCTTATTCCTAACTGTGCTGTATCCCTAGGTATTGTAAAGCTTTTTACTATGAATGTTATTGGATTTTCAAGTGTAATAGCTGGTCTTTCATCTAATGCTGGACTTGCATTAATATTTTTGTTTAAAGAAAGCAAGAATAAGAAAAAAGCATTATTAATAACATTAATGCTATTTGTAATTAGCCTTTTATCAGGAATCACATTACATATATTTTATTAAGTTATGATAATGATTATTAGTTCTATGTGATAAGGTTAAAGCTAAATTTTCATATAAAGTAATTAGAAATAAGGTCTTCTGTTGTAAATGATACTATAGAAGACTTTTATTTGTGGTAAGATTAGATAATAATGATAGGATAAATTTGGAGGTGTAATTATGTCAAATGTAAGAAGAAAAGACCGTGAAATAGATGAAAAGGTAGCATATGACCTTTTAGTTAACACTGAGTATGCAATACTTGGAACAATTAATGTAGAGGATGGAACTCCATACTGCATACCAATATCTCCTGTTGTAGAGGAAGATTACATATATTTTCATTGTGCCCCAGTTGGACAAAAGGTTGATAACATAAAGAATAACCCTAATGTATGTGTAACATGTGTAGGTGATACTAACCTAGTTCCAGAGCAGTTTACAACTGAGTACGAATCAACAGTTGTAAAGGGAGTAGCAGGGGAAGTAACTGAAGATGAGGAGAAAATATTTGCACTAAGAAAGATATGTGAAAAGTTCGCTCCATCTAATATGGATAATTTCCAAAAGGCTGTAAATGCTTCACTTAAAAGAACTAACATCTATAAGATAAAGATTCAATCTATAAGTGGAAAAGGGAAAAAGGTGAAGAGATAGTTATATTATTTAGGGGTAGTGTCTGCAGTAGTAGTGGCTCCTTCTAAAACCACGAGATATTCGAGAAGAACTTCTAATCTCCATAAATGCCCTTAGACTAAGAAAGTAGTAAACTCGCCTAAAGGCTCAAACATACTCACTTACTAAGTCTAAGGGCATTTATAAAGATAAGAATTTCTAGCTCTTTGCTCTATGGTTTTAGAAGGAGCCACTACTACTTGCAATGAAGCTATTCCTACGGTTAAATACAGGAGGTTGGAGAGTAGGATTTTTATATTTTTGTTTAGATATTATTACTTGAGGTCAAAGGTCCTTGCTTAATCTTTATTTCTATTTTATTTAAAATTTCGTAGGGCAAAGAATTTATTGTATACTCATTAAATGATTTTCTAGCAGCAATTTCAGCGGATTTTATACTTGTATTAACAATTGATATTAGATCAAATAATTCTTCTGTTCCATCTATGAGTTCTTGATGTGTTGATGTAAAAGTAGTATAGGCAATATGTGTAGCCTTTGTAGAGCAGTTAATTATAGTAGCTTTTTGCTCAGGGGTAACTGTGTCTGGGTATGTTGTAATTAAATATATTTCTATAACTTTAGTACTTGTTTCTAAATGAGATTCCTGGTAGCTTGTTCTCCATATTAAGTTTTCATGTATAGCCATTTTAACTCCTAATATATTATTTGTATTAATAATATATTAGGAGTTAGTGATTTATATATATGATTGAGGTAAGAAAAAAGAGAAAACTTTGTTTTACATATAGTGGAATAGTTATTATAATAAACGGGGAAAAGGTAGATTAGATTTACTGCAAATGAAGGAGGTCTAGGATGATTCAAGATATAGAACCAAGAATATTTGATAATAACTTTAAAGATAAAGTAGCAGAGCCTCAAGATCTCTTTCTTTCATATGAGGGAGATACAGTACTTATTAGAGAGGATAAAGATAAGCTTTGGTATCCGTCGTTTTCTGATTTTCAAGTGGAATATCCAGGTCTTATAGATAATGCTCAATTCCTTTTTAGTATAGATAATATTAACTATTACTTAGTAAATGAAAAGGGACTTGATTCAATAAATGGGTGGAGTTATGCAAGTATTAACAGGTTTAGAACTGAGCCAAAATACTGGCGCTCATTTGTAGGTGTTGTTGGATGGCAGTTAAATCGCTGGTATGATAGTCATCGTTTCTGTAGTAAGTGTAGCAAGTCAATGAAACATTCAAAAAAGCAACGTATGCTTTATTGTGAATCATGTGGATTTAAAGTATATCCAACTATATCTCCATGTGTTATAGTAGCTGTTTATAATGGAAATCGCCTGCTTTTAACAAAGTATGCAGGGCGTGCTTACAATAATTATGCTCTTATAGCTGGTTTTGCTGAGATAGGGGAAAGTCTTGAACAAACAGTTTACAGAGAAGTAAAAGAGGAAGTGGGGCTTAAGGTGAAAAATCTTAAATTCTATAAGAGCCAACCATGGCCTTTTAGTGATACGCTTCTTGTTGGATTTTTTGCTGAGCTTGATGGGGATGACGAAATCACCATTGATGAAGATGAACTGTCATTAGGAGTTTGGGTGGACAGAGAAGATATACCAAGTCCTAATCTAAATATAAGTCTTACAAGTGAGATGATGGAGGCATTTAGAACTGAATCAGTAGAGCTATAATCAAAGGCATAAGAAAATCTCATAATCAAGGGTTTAGGAGTATTAGGGATTTTAACTCTAATATAAGATTAAATATTTTAGACTTACAGAAGCAACTTATGTATAATTTATGTTATATATACTTCGTGGATTAGATAAGGAAAAGAAAGGAGATAAGAGAACTATGGAAGGTATTAAGATGTTATTAAAGATAGCTTTAGATGATGCTATTATTAGATATAAGGAAGAAGAGAGTATGGTAGAATTCCTAAAAGAAGTAAATGGATGTGTTAGTAGTGATTATTTTATGGTTGATGGAGCTTCTATGACAGATGATGAAAAGGAATCCTTTAGTCATGATATATCCCTTGAACATACACCACAAATTTATTATATAGAATTACTTAGAGGATATATAGTAAATGAGAATACAATAAGAGAAATTAGGTCTAAAGCAAGTGGAGGTAATGCATTAACACCACAAGAAGGCCTAGAGTTTGCTAAATGTATTAATAAAAGAACAGAGTATACAGAAAAAATAGAAAGATATCTTAAAACAAAAGGTATCTATAGTATATAAATCATTTATAATATGAGCTTTACAAGTGGCATGGTCCCTTGTAAAACTCATATTTTTTTATTTAAAAAATAAAGATATTTTTATTCTAATGCAGTGATTTTGTGATTTTGTTTTAGGAATGGTTTTGCATATTATGACTGATAATATATTTAACACTGTAGGTTTATGTAGATATTATCTAGCTTTAATCCAGAATCAGTGGAAAATAAAAAATGAAAGGAGTATGCAAAACTAGAAAAGGTATATATCTAATAAATATAAATAAGCAGGATATATAAATTTTTATAAGTTTTTCAATATAAGTTTATGATTAAAATAAGGGAAATTTCAAGAAAAATATTAAATCGATTATCACTGGTTTTTATATTATTACTAATAATAATTTCAGGAGCTACAAGCAACGCCTTAGGTGGGATAAAAGAAAGAAATAGTCCTAATGATATTGCAGTAGTTGTTAAAGAGGATGGATTATGGAAGGTTAACTTATCAAAACTAGGGGAAGATATCAACTTAGATAAAAAGGGTGTATTTAAAAGCCCTAGGATTTCTCCAGAGGGAAAGGTAGTAGCTTATACGAAGGATGGAAGCCTATATATAGTTTCAATTGATTCCCCCAAAGGTGATAAACAGCCCATAAAGATTTCTGATAAGATTGTAAGCTATTCTTGGGCAGATAAGGATAATTTGGTATACTCAACAGAAAAAGGTGGACTTAGCGGATTTAACTTAAAGTCTAAAAAGTCTTCTATTTATATCAATAGTGAGAATCGTTATGAAGGTATAGAAGGAGATAGGCTTGGCACTATATATTCAGAGTTATATAGGTATTATACAAAGGATGGACAGGAGTATATAGAACACAAAGGAGTTATAAGCTATGATTTATCTAAAGGAGAGCAAAGAGTTGTAGTTCCCTCAAAGCCTATTAGTGAAGATGATCTAGGTTTAACACCTAGAGTTGCTGGGATTTCAAAGGATGGCGCCTATGTATATATATGGCGTAGAGTCCATTCAGCTTCTATTAATTCAGATGGAGTTCCACTTGGGGTATATGAAGTAAAGAGTAATAACTTTAAAACCTTTGATGATAAAGGTGTATTCGCTTTAAGTTATAGTGATAACTTAACTATAAACCCTTTAGATGGTAGTATAGCTGTACTAAATAACGGTGGATTAAGAAATATGAATATTAACAAGACTTTAGTTAAACTAAATGCGAGGGATCAAAGCTTTACTCCTATATTGCCAGATGAAATGATAGCAAGTAATCAGCCCTATGGACCAACTACTAAGGGAATGGTTACAATGACACCTTCCTTTTCACCAGATGGTAAAAAGATTATATTTGCAGCATCTAATACTAATGAAGATGCAAGTAAATGGCTTAAGGAGCCTCATAATATATATAGCGTAGATATAGATACTAAAAAGGTAGAAAAGTTAACTAAGGGTGATAACTTTGATTTTTATCCTATTTATATATCAAAGGGAAGGTCTATTGTATTTGCTAGGTTAACTGGCAAAGATGAGATTTCCCTATATAAACTACAGGATAATAAAGAAGAAAGTATAGTAGGGAATATTAGTTTAAGGGATGAGAATGGCTATAGTAGTTCATATTATGGACACTATAATCTAGAAAATGTTTTAGATATCTATGTTTCTAATTAAATATTATTCTATGGCAGTTTTCAGCGTTTGTGATAACATGAAAGCTGCCATTTTATATATATTAGGAGTGAAGTTGAATTTACTAGAATTCTTATTAAAGAGTTCTTGACCTAGAGTTAACTCCAAGTGATAAGGTTTTATACATAGGTCAATCTATGATAATAAAAAATACTTTTAAGAAAAAGTGGAGGATACAATGAATAAAGAGTTATTAGATAAGATACAAACAAGTGAGTTTATTTCAAGTGAAGATCCAATATTTACTCAAATTAATGAAATACTTGAGAATACTTTGAAATTAACATCTGAATTAAATACAGGATATAAAACACCTCAAGAAGTTAGAAATATTTTATCAAAAATTACTGGTAATAAACTTGATAGTTCTGTACAAGTATTAACACCGTTTAATACAGACTTTGGATCTAATATTAGATTAGGTAAGAATATATTTATCAATAAATCGTGTATGTTTGTTGATTTAGGTGGGATTGAATTAGAAGATAATGTTCTTATTGGCCCTGACGTAAAAATATTATCAGTTAATCACCCGCTAGATTCTAAAAATAGACGTGGTGTTATTCTTAAGAGTGTAAAAATTAAACGTAATGTATGGCTTGGAGCAGGAGTAACAGTTTGCCCAGGGGTGACAATTGGAGAAAATTCTGTTATTGGAGCAGGTTCGGTTGTTACTAAAGATATACCTAATAATACAGTGTATGCGGGAGTTCCAGCGAAATTTATTAAAAATATATAAATAAAATATAAAAATACCGTATTATTGAAAAAATATGCGGTATTTTTTATTAGATAAGAAGATCATACAAAGAAACAATTTGGCGAGAAAATAAGATAAAAATAATAATTATATAACGAATATTAATAATAATTTATTGCAAAACGATATACAATGTATTAGAATTAAATTAAAAATAAATAAGTGAGGTACTTTTTATGAAAAAATGTTCAACACTCTTTTTAAAGATGGCTGTTATTTTTATTGGAATTCCAGTTCTTGCTCTGTGCATATTTCTAGTGCCTAAGATAGGAAGCTTTGCAGCAGAATTGTATCCAGGTATGGCTTATATAAAATATCTTGTTTTAATGGATTTGTATGCAACAGCGATACCTTTTTACTTTGCCCTATATCAAGCTTTTAAGCTTCTAAGCTATATCGACAAGAACAAGGCTTTTTCCGAATTATCTGTAAGGGCCTTAAAAAATATAAAATACTGTGCAATCACATTTAGTATTTTGTATATAATAGGCATGCCGCTTTTTTATCTCATAGCGGAGATGGATGATGCTCCAGGTATTATAATAATAGGATTGGTCATTATTTTTGCTTCAGCGGTTATTGCAGTTTTTGCTGCTGTTCTTCAAAAACTTTTAAAAGATGCCATAGATATAAAAGCAGATAATGATTTAACGATATGAGGTGAATAACATGGCAATTATAATTAATATTGATGTGATGTTGGCTAAAAGGAAGATGAGTGTAACAGAACTTTCCGAAAGAGTAGGGATAACAATGGCTAACCTTTCTATATTGAAAAATGGAAAGGCTAAAGCAATTAGGTTTACGACTTTAGAGGCAATTTGTAAAGCATTAGAATGCCAACCTGGAGATATCTTAGAATACAAAAGTGATGAAGAAAATTAATAGTAATGCTATTAAAAGGTTCTTGACTTGGAGTTAGCTCTAAGTGATAAAGTTTTATACAGATTAGTCTATGATAATAAAAATTAGAAAGAGTTTAAAGTTTTATCACATATGAATTATTTTAGGAGGTTCAACTCTATGACGATTACAGAAGTAAGTAAGAAATTTGATCTTTCTCAGGATACACTTCGTTATTATGAGCGAATCGGACTTATTCCCAGTATAAAACGTAATAAAGGTGGAATCAGGAATTACACTGAGGAAGATTGTAGGTGGATAGAATTTATTAAGTGTATGAGAAATGCAGGTCTTCCAATAGAAGTATTAATTGAATATGTTACTCTATTTCAACAGGGTGATGGAACCATAGAAGAGAGAAAAATGTTATTAATCGAACAGCGCAAGCTATTAGTAGAAAAGATGGAAAGTATGAAGAAAACTATAGAGCGCTTAGATTATAAAATAGAAAGATATGAACAGTGGGTAGTTACAAGTGAAAGTGAGTTAAAAAGGTAATGAATTATGTATGAATAGTTGAATTACAGGAATAAGAAATTAGAGCACTGACAATTTTAAATTGTCAGTGCTCTAATTATATGTTAACTAAAAATATCTCTTCTTTTTTTATTTGAAGCAGATGTGAAGAATATAATTACTAGTCCAACTAATAGAAAGACTATAAGTACAGTATTAATAGTATTAAAGCTTACACTTGTCATATTAAGACCTTCACGAATAATAGAAGCAGGTACTATAGAAAGTCTTTCTATTCCATAAAGAACAGCTAAATATCCTAAACAAACAATTAAGTTTATTATAGAAAATATAAAGCTCATATTAAGTGTTTTCTTAATAGATATTAAACTTAAAATTATAAACAGTGCTATCCAAACTCCAAATAATAATAGGCCTATGTTCATTCTCATTTCAAGCCACTCACTTTTAAATGAAGTTAAGGCTATTACAAGTGACCATAGAAAGCTATTATATAATATATTAAAATACTTCATTAGGTTTACTCCGTTTTAAATATTTTAAACTAGTCCTACTTTGCTAGACGGAAGATTACACTAACCTTAGTACCATCAGCTGGAAGAACATTTTTGTCACCAGTGAAAGTTACTTTCTTGCTTTCAACTGCTCCTGTTGGGTAAGCTGCATCACTTGTAATACCAACAGCACAGCTATCTAGGCATAGTACGCAACCAGTTTTCTTTTTCTTAGCATTTTCAAGGTTTCCACCAAATCTTACATCCATAGGTTTTTCCTCTGAAGCCTTAATTACATCAGCGAAAGGAATTTCTTTGTTAGCACCTTCCCATGTTACAAATACATTTAGCTTATCACCAGCTACTGGAACACTTTTTTTCATGTCTGCTAAAGTTAGGTTATTTCCTGGTTTTGCACCAATTTGAGTTAGAGCTTCATGAAACTTAACTTGATCTGCAAGTCCACGTAGAACAGCCTTTTCTCCATTTGAACCATCCTTGAATACAACTCCATGACGAGTACCTTCTGTAAAGTACTTACCATTTACTTCAGCTGGATAAATTACTTCCTTCTTTTCCTTGTTTACAATTATTTCTGGAGCCTTTGCAGTTTCTGCAGGTTTCTTTTCTTCAGTTTTGTTTGCTGAACATGCAGTTATGCTAAGTGCACATACTACTGCTGTTAAAATTGAAGCTAATTTTTTAAATTTCATATTCATTCTCCTTTTTTGTTTTTTATAAATTAAATAAATAATTTACATTGAATAATTAATCCCTTTTTTTGAAAAGCATTAATATACCACCAAGGATAGTAATAGCGCCTCCAGTTCGAATCCAAGCTGCAGTGTCATGGCATGCCATTATTTCCTTTTTACAGATTCCAATTCCCATTGGGGAATCAAATGTTAGTACAATAAATAAAATTCCAATTGTGATAATTGCTAATTGATTTCCCTTTGTGAAAAATGACGCAATAGAAGATACTAGTAGAATAATTGCAAGGCAGGCCTCAGCTTTAGCTGTGTAGAAACACTTCATATGAGTCATATTACCATTAGCAAGTTCTAGTGTACCAGTACATACAGGTGACCAAATAAAAATAGCACCTAGTATAAGTAGTGAGATTACTACTAAAACTGCAGGGATAATCTTCGTCGAAAGATTCTTCAATAATTTCAACTCCTCTCTAAGTAAAAGTGATACATCTACAATTATACATATATAACAACTACTAAGGTATAAAATACTACAAATTTATGCGATTATAGATAAATTATATAAATGAGTCGAAATGTATTTAAAATGTCTATAAAGGGTTTTTAATTTTACTATTTGTTGTTTTTTGTATTTTTTATATGCTAACATAACCTTGTTTGAATAAAATGAAAGGATTTGTAATTATGTGGCGATTAGCATTTAAAAATACTCTTAGAAGAAAGGGACAATCTATTCTAACTGTAATTATTACAACATTAACGATTTTAACTTTTGTTATAGGTCTTTCAGTTTTCTGGGTTATACAGGAAGGATTAAATCTTTCAAGTAATAGACTAGGTGCTGACATTATGCTCCTACCAAATAAGGCCAAAGCAGATGCGAATCAGGCTTTGTTTACAGCGAACCCTGCAAATATTTATATGGATAGTGGAATTATAGATAAGGTATCAAAGGTATCTGGGATTGATAAAATAAGTCCTCAGTTTTTTACCCAAACACTTGAAGGTGGATGCTGTAGCTATGGAGAAGCAATTCGAATAGTAGGCTACGATGATAAAACAGACTTTATACTTAAGCCTTGGTTTAATCAGCAAAAGTTCAAGAAACTAAAGAAAAATGAAGTAGTTATAGGAAGTAAGGTAGAGACCTTCCTTGGAGACAGGGTTTCAATAATTTCCGATATATTTAATGTAGTTGGGACGCTTTATCCTACTGGAAGTGGTATGGATGAAACAATATACATGAATATAGATTCTGCCAGAAGAATTGTTAAGGATGTAGATGAGCTAAAGGGTCTGTGGAAGGATGCACAACCAGAAAGGTTAGTATCAGCTATATTTATAAAGGCAAAACCAGGAGCAGATATTAAAAAAATAGAAAAAAGCATTAGTGATTTAAACCTAAATGTAAAGTTTATTTCTACAAGTGAAACTATAGGAAATGTAAAGGTGCAAATAGAAACATTCGGAAAAATTATTCTAGGTCTATGGGTTGCACTCCTATTAATCGCTGCACTAGCATTAATAGGGCGATTTAATTCTCTTGCAAATGAGAGAAAGAAGGAAATAGGATTACTTAGAGCAATGGGAGTTCAAAAAAGTAGCGTCCTAAGACTAATTCTAATTGAAGCATGGCTTATGGCTGGAGTCGGGGGAATAATAGGAAGTATATTAGGTACCATATGCACTACCCCTATACTCAATGAATTAAAGGATGCATTAACATTGCCAGTGGGAACTTGGTCATTTGCTACAGCTTTAAAGTGTGGTGGAATAGGTATACTTGCTGCTCTGCTACTTGGATTTATAGCATCTATTTATCCAGCATTAAAAAGTGCTAGTCTTGAGCCTCAAAGGGCAATAACACAGGGGGAGCTTGATTAATATGGAAGTATGTAGACTTGAAAATGTTAGTAAAACATATAAGATGGGTGAAACTGTATGCCCACTGAAGAACATATCTCTAAAGGTGAGCTCAGGTGACTTTCTATCTATCGAAGGTCCATCGGGAATAGGAAAAAGCACACTATTATATATAATAGGTGGACTTCTTAATCTAGATGAAGGAAAGCTTTATATAGAGGATAAGGATGTTTCACTTTTAAGTGATAGAGAACTTACTACACTAAGAGGAGAGAAGATAGGTTTTATATTTCAAGATTCTAACCTTTTACAAGCATTAACTCTACAGGAGAACCTTGAGTTTGCTCAGAGGATATCAAACAAGGGGAAGTGTGATACTAGAAGAATAGATGAATTACTTGAAAGACTTGGATTATCAGAAAGAAAAGGTTTTCTACCACATAGTCTTAGTGGTGGACAAAGAAGACGTGCTGTAGTTGCAAGGGCTTTAATTAATAATCCAAAGCTTATTTTGGCAGATGAGCCTACTAATGACTTAGATGAAAAATATGCTGCTGAGGTTATAAGTCTTCTAGAGGAGGCAACTAAAGCTGGAAGTGCTGTAATTATGGTTACACATAATACTAAGTGGGCAGAGAGGGCAAATATTAGGTATAGGATAAATGATGGGATTTTAGAAATTATATAGTCTTGAGAAGAGGTAGTTATATAGCTACCTCTTTATTTTTTATATCAATAATAATTAACTATTTATATAGTAATTTGTTATATTGTGTATAAAATTGTTACTAAAGTAATAAAGTGGATTAAATTGTGTTATCATGTAGATAGTTGTGCACGTACATATGCATTTAGTATATATTTTTGTAAGGGGGGATTTAAAATTTTAAAGGGAAATTTTAAAAACAAAATAGTATATGTTTTACTATTTACTTTTGTTTTAAATATTATAGGCTTAGTAAATACACCTATAGATGCAAATGCAGCCTCAAGGCCTAAGTTAACAGGAGTAGAACTAGTAGACAAAAATTCTACAGTTGGTACATATCCAACTCTTAAGCTAAGCTCAGGTGGAGCTGAATCGGTGCAGTATAGTGTTTATTTATATTCACCTTCTAAAAGGGCATGGGAAAATGTATCAAATGGATACACATCTGCTGTATCAGGTAATAATCCTTATACAATTAAATTAAGAAAACCTTTACATAAAGGTGAAAATAATTTTAGTGTATGGGTTAAAAAATCATATGCTTCAGCGGTAAATAAAGGAGGGTATGATGATTTTAAAAGCTTTAAGATAGATACAGATTCTGAAGTTATTTCACAGCCAGATTATGAATCTGAGTCTGGGGGAGTTCCAAGTATTAAATCTGTTAATATAGATTTATCTCAACAAAAGATTGGTATAAAGCCGATTATGAACATAACTTCAACAGGAGATGAAAAGGTAGAATATAAGGTATTATATTCTAATGATAAAAATCAGTGGGAAGATGTATCAAATGGATATAGCTTACCTCAGGAACCATCTAATACATATAGTGTGCAATTAAATACACCTTTGATTGAAGGAGAAAACAGCTTTAAGGTATTGGTAAAAAGATCAGATAAAGAGCCTTCTAATAAGGAAGGCTATGATAATTTTTTAAATTATAAAGTAAATATAGAAAAAGAAGCTCCTAAAATTCCTAAGATTACAAAGGTAGATATAGATAATTCAGAAGTTAAGCTAGGTAAAAAACCTACACTAAGGATAAAATCAGATGCAGATTCAAATGTGCAGTATAGGGTATATTTATATTCTCAAAGTAAAGAGGTTTGGGAAGATGTATCAAACGGATATACAAGAGCATTAGATCCTAATGATGCAACTATACAAATAAATGGACCTTTACAATCAGGTAGAAATAACTTTAGCATCTGGGTAAAAAGAGAAGGATACTCTCCAAGCAATGTTGGAGGATATGATTCCTTTGTAAATAAAGTAGTTAATGTTTATAACATAAATGAAGTTAAAATATCAGATGTTAAGGTTAATACTGCTACCACTACTATAGGTAGAAATCCTGAGATAACCGTTAGTGGTGTATCTGGAGACGGAAGTGATATAAGCTACAAAGCTTTCCTATATTCAAATTCTAAAGGAAAGTGGACTGATGCATCATCCTATACAAATGGAGTGAAAAGTGGACAGTGCACAGAAATTACACTCGATACTCCAATAGAAAGTGGTACCAACAAGGTTCTTGTGTGGGCTAAAAGAGTTTCTGTATCTGGAGAAGTCTACGAAGACTTTAAAAAAATAGATATAGATGCTGTAAGGCCAGGGCCTATGAAAAAAAGAATTGTAATAGACCCAGGACATGGAGGGAAAGACCCAGGGGCAGTAGATGCTACTACAGGTATTCGTGAAAAAGAAATAGCATTAACAGTTGGACTAAAGCTTGGAACATTATTAAGTAATAGAGGATATGATGTTCTTTATACAAGAACTGATAATAATAGGGTAGCATGGAATAGTTCAGACCAAAACCAGTCTTTAAAATATAGATATACATTTGCTAATTCTAATGGTGCTAATTTATTTGTATCTATTCATTGTAACAAAGCAAATGGAAGCGGATATGGTACTGAGACATTGTATAGTAAAAAGTATCCAAGTAAGGATAAGGCCCTAGCATCAGCTATTCAAAGTGAAGTTATAAAGATAACAGGAATGCGTAACAGAGGGATAAAAAATAATTATAACTGGGCTGTTGTTAATAATACTAAAATGCCAGCGTCCTTAGTTGAACTAGGATTTGTTGATAACATTGGTGATTCAGCAAAATTAAAGGATGCCTTATATCAAGATAAATTTGCTCAAGGTATTTTTAATGGTATAACAAGATATTTAAATAAATAAAATTTTACATTAAGTCTGAGCTCTAGAGAAATTTATTCTTAAGAGCTCAGACTTTTGTCTAATTTGGATAATACTATTAAGAGATTAAAGCTTAACCTATATGTAATAATATGGTAACATAGCAGTGTATCAATTAAGTTTAAAGGAGTAGTCAAGTTGTATGAAAATGATTATATAGAAAGAATAATAAAGTCCCTAGGACGAACACTAGTTACTGGAGTAGAGGGAAGTAAAAATGTAATAGTGGAAATGATAAATGAAAGTGAAAAAACGGGAGATTTATTGATTCCAGAAGAAGGACTATTAGAACTTAAGCTTAGAAAGTATGTAAGTGAACTTGAAATAAGTAAAGCAGAGGATATGCTATTTGAGGCAATTGAGCTAAACAAATCCCCTAGATATTTAGAACTGGCATTGTTTTTCTATAATGAAATAAACAAACTAGATGAAGATACTCTGGTTAAACACAATTTCTCTAAACAAGAAATTATTAATGGATTGGAAGAAATAAAAAGGTTATATGAGAAAGAATGATAGTTTTATTATGCTAAATAAGAGATGGTAGTAAAGTTAATTTACTACTATCTCTTATTTTTAATATTTGATAGATATAGTAAGGATATAAACGAAGTAGTAAGTGAGTGTCTAAATATTAAAAAAGAATCTTATATAGAGAGGGGGTTGATTATGAAAATTTCTGAAGAAAACTTCATTAATCAACTAAAGATGAGGAATCAAAAAGCATTAGATTATATTTTAGAGCAATATGGTTGGATTATTAAATCTATTGTAAAGAAGCGTTTGTATAACTTACAAAGTGTTCAAGGTGAATGTATAAATGACATACTTATTGCAGTTTGATACAACATAGATAGCTTCGATGAAAATAGAAGTAAATTTAAAAATTGGTTAGCGGGTATATCTAAATATAAATGTATAGATTATAAAAGAAAATATTTAAAGAACCTACTACATGAAAATATTGATAATTTAGACATAAGTGCAGAGGATATTTTACTCAATGAAATTGTAAATAATGAGCTTGATAAAGATTTAGAATCCATGCTTAATTGTTTAAAAAAAGAGGATAAGGATTTATTTTTAAAACTTTATGTTCAAGAAAAAGATATAAAGGATATATGCTTTGAAACTGGTATGAAGAGGGATGTTATATATAATAGAGTATCACGAGGAAAAAAGAAGATTAAAAGGCTATTCAAATTAAAGGAAAGTAAGGTGTAACTTAATGAGCAATAATATTTATGATATATTAAATGACAATAATATTGATTTAGAAGAGTTAAGTACAGAAGGATTTAATGATATTGAAAAAAAGCAAATAAAGAACAAGTTTAAAAAGTCTATTAGAAAAAACAAGAAGAAAAATAATACAATAGCGATTGCTATTGTAGGGGTTATTACTATAGTATCCCTTGGAAGTAATTTTAGAACATCTATAGCTGCTACACTAAAATTAGTAAGTGTAGATATATCATCTTTTTTAGGTATTAATAAAGATTTAGATACTTATAAAACGATAGTTGGGAAGATAAAAGGTAGTGATGGAGTAAGTATTCAATTGAATGAAGTTATATTAAACGGAAATGAATTATTAGTATCAACAACAACAAGATATAATAAATATAACTATAACCCTAAAGATATTCATGCCTTTGGGGACGTATTTATAAATGGAGAAAGTGTGTCAGGAGTATCAAGTGGAAGTGGGAAATTTCAAGACTCTGCAATGCAAGAGGTGATGACTTATAGTCTTAAAAATAATCAACTTAAAGGTGATGTAGATATAAAAATGGTTTATTCATCAATTTTGTTGGATGGAGAAATAGTTAAGATAAATCCATGTATATTTGAATTTACTACTAATGGAGATGAATTAGATACACGTACTGTAGAACTTCCAATAAACCATAGCTTCAAATTGGAAAATGATGGTATAGTAACATTAAACAAATATGTAGGTAATGCAGTTAGTAAAAAGATTTATTTATCAATTAAAAATATAAATAAATCAAAAATTAATGACCATATAGAATTAAAGGGTTATGATGTTTTCGGGAATAAAATAGAATTTATGCCAGTGTTTATGGGAGAAGAGGAAGGTATGCTTGAATTATCAACCGGGCTAGGTAAAGAAATTAATGATAAAGTTACAGAGATAACCTTAACACCCTATGCCAATGGTTATAAGCAATTAGGTGAGAAGTTTACTATAAAAATCAAATAAAGTTTATAAACGTACTAAGATAATAGCGAAATGAACAATAGTTTTATATTGTGAATTAAAAGGGGGGAAATGAATTATATGAAAAAGATTAAGTTTTTTATATATGGGAGTGTGGTTTTGGCTACTATATTGGGGGTATATGCTCAAGATATTTCTTATTATATGAGTAGTAATTTTGAGAAAATATATCCTTTATATTGTTTAACAGTCTTAACACTTATAAGCATAACATTATTTTTAGTAACACCTATATTAATGTCTAAATTTATTAAGAAAAATAGAATTGAAAAAAAAAAGATTTGCTCCATATCTCATTATAAATAGTTTAATAGGTGTTCCAATTTCTATTTATTCATTATTCGCTTTGGGTATGTGGTGGAATTGATAAAATTATTATGTCATAATAGTTTTACATTGTTATTATATACATTGAAAATTGGAGGTGATTATAAATGAAAATAAGTAAAAAAGCAGTTATTATAATATTTACCATTGTTGTAACTGGTATATCAGTATGTCTTAACTTTTGCCAATTTTTTATGGGTAATAAAGCTATAACTTTTAATTTTGCTATTTCTCTTCTATTTTTATTATCATGGACTTTATTCAGTATTTACTGGGGTACAAAATGCGATAAAACATATAAAAAATTTATTTTAGTTTATTGGGGAATAAATATTATATCTTTTATACTAATAATATTGCATATAGAATCTCTTTCAGGACTTCTTATTCCTTTTGCTATTTGGTATGGTAGCCCAGTGTATGGATTTAGATATTTACTAAACTCTAATATTACTTTATTTACTTTAACAACTGCACTATTAGGTTTAATATTTTCTTTTTTGGGGTATTGGATGGGTTTATTAGGATATAAATATATGTCAAATAGGAACATCACCGAGATTAATGGATAACAGTTTTATTATGTGAACTAATTAATAGACTTAAATAATAATAAGTTATGTCTTCTATTTGTTGCAAATTAACACTTATCCTTACAATTTTCAGTGGATTACATATAAGAAAACACATATAATTAGTTTATTATGAATATCACAGTTAAGGAGAGAATGTAAAAAGTTATGTGGGATAATATAAGAAAAACTTTATATATTATATTTGCTATATATACTGCAATTATATTATTTATTATTTATAAAAATATTGAGTTTCCTTTTTCTTTTCAATTTATATTAGGTTATTTAGTAATTATACTGTTATTATTTATAGACTTAATAATAACAGTATTTTTTAGTGTTAGAAAATTAAAGTCGACTATAATAAGAAAAATGATATTCAGATTTATAACTAGCTTTTTTGTTATTTGGAGTTTGACTGTTTTACTTGTTTATCTAACTAAAGGTGAATTAAGAATAACAGATAAGATTTTTAGTTCTATAGCTATTTCCTTTGGCTCTACTTTTGGAAGTTTGTTATTTGAAAATAAAAAAGTAATCAATAAATATAAATAGTTGGGTTTCAATATGTTTATATTGTAAGCTAGTAGGAGCAGAATAAAAATGCTCCCTTTTTATTTCATAGGTACTGTTATAACCTAACAGTCATGATATTGATATAAAATAAAAAAAGAGCATTCCTGCTCTTTGTAGTACACAATATATAAATGTATATTAATTATTAATTTTCTAAATATCTATATAGGGTAGATTTGCTAATACCAGTCTCGTTTTTTATTTCTGCCAAACTATATTTCTTGCTTTGATACATAACAATAGCGCGTTTTACATTTTCATCAGGTTTTCTTGGACGTCCGCCATGAACTCCTTTTTGTTTTGCTTCATATAAGCCTTCTTTTGTTTTTTCACTTGTGACATCGCTTTGAAATTCAACAAGATACTTTACAATATCAGTAAACCTATATCCATTTGAATCGCTGGTGTCAATTCCTTCAGTAAGAGACTTGAGATAGGCATCTTTACTTTCGATTATTTCCAAGAGCTCAACCAAATGCCTTGTTGAATCAGCCAATATAAAAAGTTTTGTAACAACTAATTTATCATCTTTTTTTAATATATTTAATGCATTTTCTAACTGGATTCTTTTCTTTGCTGAGGAATGATCTTCAGAAATAACTGTCATACAATTTTCTTCCTTTAAGGTTTTAAGTTGATTTTCACAATTCAAATCTTCTTGATATGGTCTCATATATCCAATTATCATATATATTCTCCTAGCGCATAAGATATTTATTTTATTATAGCATAATCCATATTGAATTTTATAAGAGTAAAGTTCCAAAATGGTTGGTTTATGGGTCGACCTGTGATAGAATGTTTACTTGTATGTACAATTTAAATTAAAAATAATATATATGGGAGGTGTATAAATCAATGATTCAAAAATTAAAGAAAGAATGGTTCGGTAATGTCAAAGGAGATATTTTAGCAGGGATTGTTGTTTGCTTAGCTTTATTTCCAGAGGTTATTGGTTTTATGATTGCGGCTGGAGTAGACCCAATCGTTGGGGTATACGCAACATTCTTTATTACAGCAATTGCAGCATTTTTCGGTGGACGAACAGGCTTGATTTCAGCAGCAGCAGGCTCAGTTGCATTAGTATTAGCACATTTAGTAGCTGAGTATGGAGTAGAATATTTATTTGCTGCAACAATTTTAGCAGGTGTGATTCAAGCCATTTTAGCTTTCTGTAAAGTTGGAACATTGATGCGCTATATTCCTAAACCAGTCATGATTGGCTTTGTAAATGGGTTAGGGATTATGATGTTCACATCGCAAGTAAAACATTTCAAAGGAAATCTCATTTTACCTGTACTTGGAATTATCGGTGTGGCTATTATTTTTCTATTCCCGAAAATCACAAAAAAGATTCCTGCACCAATTATTTCGATTTTAGTTATTTCTGTCATTGTACTAGGATTAGATTTAGATGTAAAAATGTTAGGTGACTTGGGAGAGATTTCAAGCAAACTACCGAATTTTAGAATTCCAAACGTACCAATGACATTAGAAACATTGAAAATAATTTTTCCTACGTCTCTTTCTGTGGCAATTGTTGGATTAGTAGAATCTTTATTAACGGCACAATTAGTAGATGAAATTACAAGGGAAGAAAGTAATAAGAATCGTGAATCAGCAAGTCAAGGATTAGGGAATATTGTTTCTGGTTTCTTCGGTGGAATCGCTGGTTGCGGCATGATTGGACAAACCATCATCAATCTTAATTATGGTGGAATTGGTCGTTTGGCCACATTCTTGTCTGGTTTCTTCATGTTAATATCAGTGGTATTGTTCAATAATGTGGTTGTACACATTCCTGTAGTTGCTTTAGCAGCAGTAATGATTGTCGTTTCCTTTGAAACAATCAACTGGGAATCAATAAAGCGCTTAAGTATTATACCAAAAAGCGATGCTTTTGTAATGATTTTAACGGTTGTAATTGTATTATCAACACATAACTTGGCATATGGTGTGGTTATAGGTACATTAATGAGTGCAATTTTCGCAGCATTCAAAATGTCAAATGTCCATGTGGAAAAAGGGACTGTGGAAGATGCTCATCATTATAAAGTACAGGGATATCTTTACTTTGCATCCGCTGAAAAATTCCTGGATTTCTTTGTAGATGAAATCGAACACGAAGAAGAAATAATAATTGACATAAGTGCAATGACATTATGGGATTCAACGGGGGTTGAAGCAATTGATAAATTAATTAATAAAAATAAAGATAAGGGCGTTAAAACAACTTTTATCGGTGCGAATCAACAAAGTAAGGAACTATTTAAAAAAGTTTCAAAACGTGCTGTATAAATAATAAGAACAGTAAATAATAAATTTTAATTTATTGAAGAGGTATAAGGTTATCATGAGAGATTGAGAGCTTAAAAGAACAAGGCACCTACTAAGTTAGAATGTAGGATGCCTTGTTCTTTTAAGCTGTTTAATTTTTGTTAGAATAATTAGAAAGCTGCATAGCTACTCCATCTTGCATTACAGTAAATCCATGTTTTTCATAGAATGCGGCGTTTTTGCTTTCTTCAGGCATGATTTCTATGTATAAGTAATCTTTATATTTTTCCTTAACCATATTAATCATGTTTCCAGCAATACCTTTTCCTTGATAATCAGGATGAACAAGTACATAATGCATATAGGCAACCATTTCACTATCATCCAACAAACGAACTAGACCAACAAGCCTTTCCCCATCCCATGCAGTGAAAACAGTGGATGAGTTCATCAAGGCTTTGTATAATCGTGATGGGTATTGACCGGATACCCATCCAACTGATAAAAACAGTGTTTGAACTTCATCTTGTGTGAATTTCTTTTCCTCAGTATAAGTAATAGCCATGTTTCTATTCCACCTTTCTGTTATAATCGCATTTCTGGCACTGCAAAAGTGCATTGTCATTGTCCTCTTTAAAGTAAGCACCAGACCATCTACATATATTTTGTAGTATGGGAATGACTGATTTTCCCTTTTTAGTTAGACAATATTCTACCCTTGGAGGAATTTCATCGAATTGATTACGGATTACGATATCGTCATTAATCAGTTCCTTTAGCGTGCATGCTAATACAGAGTCTGTGATATTTGTCATTTCTTTACGTAGTGAACTATATCTTAGTATACCTTTTTCAGCAAGCACACATATAATACGTGATTTCCATTTTCCACCGAACATCTCTAAGTCATATTCTAATGGGCAACGGATATCTTTCTCTAATTTTGGTTCATACATAATTCTACCCCCTTATAATACTGAAGGCACAGTATAACAAAAATACACCTAATAGAATATTGATCAATTTAAAATGCACCACATAAATTTTCTGCATTTTAAGTCCTAGAAAGGACCAAGTCATTGTAGCTATAAACCCTACAGCAACTACAAATACACCTATGAATAACATTAATGGCAATGTATTACAATAGGGAGCTATATATGCTGTAAGTAAAGTAATGATATAGAAATATATCTTAACATTTACCAACTGCATTAGGAATCCAGTGCGAAAGTTTGCATTATTTTCATTCATACCTTGCTCCAGTTTACTCTTTATAATTTGAATTGTTAGACAAACTAGATAAATCGCACCTACATATTTAATTATAGCAAGTGCAGGTGTAAGAAATTCATTTAACTCATATATAGCCATTGTACAAATAAACTGGACTGTTGCATATCCTGCTCCAATACCAAAAATGAGATTTCTTCCTTTTTTCCATCCGTATTGTACCATCGTGTTCAATGCAAGAATATTACCTGGGCCAGGAGTGAAGGAACTTATTAAAATATATCCAATAAAAGCTCCGAGTATATTAAAGGGCATGTTATCACTCCTTTTCTTTGTTTTAGAATCATTATACGGAAATAGCTACAAGCAAACAAGTTACTATGAAATTTATTAGTTACTAATAGGTCCGATTATATATTCTATTTATTTAGTGATATTTAGTATTTGTCTTGTTTTTGAAAATAAAAGACTTAGGCTATTGGAATAACAAAAACATAAAGCTTAATACTACTTATATTTTGAATATAAGTAGTATTAAGCTTATCAAATAAGTTATTAAAGAAAATATTAAAGAGACGATTAAAAATCCTATAAGTATTATATTATATTTTAATAAACTTATATCTAAGATGTAGTTGTAGCCAATTAGGGCATTTACTATAAGTAGAAATATATACATAATCACTAATCCTTTAAAGGCGCCTTTTATATCTGCGGTGCTTAATGATATATGTGAGGAAATGCATATGGCTAGGAATAGAAATAATATAAAATATATATTTCCTAGGTTACTTAAACTAAAGAATGTTTTTATAAATTCCCAATATGACGTAGTAATATTACGAATTACATCGGTATCTAGTGTATTTATACTTAAATTCTTAGTTAAAATATCTATTAATTTAGTATAAGCTGTAGGGACTAATTGTCTCATAAAAATTATTAAAGCTGTAATTCCCCCAAATATAGGAGCTACACCGATAAAAAAGTTTCCTACTTGTTGATATATGCTAAGTGGATTATAGCTATGTTGTACATACCCTAATGTTCCATTTTCATCTGGTCTTTGAATTAACTTTATTTTGTTTATCCTATGTCCAAAGATAAGTGAAAAAATCGTATGACTTAATTCATGTATAGGAACCCCTACTACTGCAGTAATCATAATTGCTTTCCATCCAAAGCTCCTTTGGAAGTTTTGTATTGTCTGAGTTCTTAAGTATCCAAGTATCAACCCTACTAATATAATTGCACCAGTAAAGCTGGTAGTTTCAATAAATGTCTTTAATAGCAGCTCCATAAAGATATCTCCTTCCCAATTTTTCATATAACCAAAATATAATCCTATATAGAGTATAAATAAAAAAATACAATAATATATAACAATTTTATTAAAGAAAATGTAAGTAGGTGTAGAGAGTTGGAAATATATATGTCTCTTAGCTCCTTATGTAAAAATTTATACTGAGTAGGAAAGAGGAAAATCACAAAGAAGGGCAAAAGTAAAAGACCTTTTGGCAAAGGTCTTAAAAGAAAGATATATTATTACAACTGGATAAACTGGATATATCTAAATGTACTTTTATATCTTAGTAGAATAGTTCTAGGCTATCGATAAATTTATTTTATAAGTATGTAGCATTAGGAATGTTCTTAAACTTCCTAATGCTATGAGGTAGTTTCATGTCAGAAATAATGAGGGTATCCTTAAGATGCTTTATGTTATGCTCTTCAATTTCTATATGTTACATAAATAGTGAAAATGGCAAATGGTATCTGTAAAAATGTACTTAAATAAATGTTGCTCGAGGAGGAATCAAAGAAAGGAATTACTATATATAGTATAGAATTAAATAATATAGAATTAATATGATATAGAATTAATCGATTAATAATTTTATGATGCAGGAGTAAGACAATGAATGGAATTATAGCTGAATTAAATTCTACATATGGTATATTAAAATTATACTGTGATAGGTTGGTAGTTAGAAATAAATTTAATTTTATAAATTTATTTCTACGTTCACTTGGATATAGAACTATTTATTTTAATCAAGTTGAAGATATATGGAAATTTCCTAGAAGTTCATGGGATTATGCACATATAAATCTCTATTTAGTTTCTTTGTCTGGTAAAGAAATATTTGAAATTGTTTGTGAAGGTAAAAATGGACAAGTCCAAATAGATGAATTTTATGATATATTGACAGATACTATTGATATATATAAATCTAAAAGTAAATTAAATGTTGTTTAGATAAAAGCAAGTTTAAAAGACTTGCTTTTTTATTCTTTACTTAATAATTTACGTTGTAATAGTTTTACAATGTGTATTTACCTGAAAAATGAGGCCGATTTACAATACCTTTAGTTTAGTTATCAACATTTATAAAAACTATGACTTATAAGAATAATAAACATTAGTTGTAGAATAATATTTTATGGTATTTCTTATTTAGCAAAATAAGAACAATATAAGAAACTACACTATAAAGGTAAGGTAAGTTATACCTTAATATAACTTACCTTTAGATTATTTTTTAATACAAATTGAGGTAATAGGTGGATATTTGTTATTGTAAGTTTTAGTACTATTTTAATCAATAGTAGTGACTTTACCAAATATCCCAATCCCTCTAGTCATCGAAACGTCTTCTTCTACATCGACATCTACATCTGAAGTCATTATCTCTGTCTCTACGGAAGTCGTCATCTCTATCTCCACGAAAGTCATCATCATGTCTACGTCTACATTCGCATCTACATCTTAAGTTATCATCTCTGTCTCCACGGAAGTCATTATCACGTCTACATCTACATCTACATATTAAGTTATCCTCTCTACGATTTCTACGACATCTTCTACGCCTAAATAAACAACACATACAATCATCTCCTATTAGATATTTATAGAGTGTTAGCTCTATTTTCAATACCATAGTATGCAGATTATGTAAATAGGTGCTAAGATTGTGTTTTATCATGTAAGATATTCACTCTTAACTATCCATTGCTTATTGAACATATATTACGTGAAGCAAGACTATATCTTTCATTAGTAAATGACCTTGAAGATGGAATTGATATTGATTGTAAGGATATTAGAAAAACAGAGTTATTTTGGGATCAGATTATGATGGAGCATGCACAATTTATAAGAGGATTACTTGATCCTACTGAAGAGGAATTGATTGATACTGCAGATGACTTCGCTCATGACTTTAAATGCTTAATAAAAGAAGCTCGAGCTGCGACAGATGCTACAATAGATAGTGTTACAGATGAAACTATCAGACTTAGAGATTTTAAGGCAGCAGGTACAGAAGGAATCGCTAATTGTGAAATAAGATCTATAATACTTCCACTTCTTGGAGATCATGTGCTTAGAGAGGCTAATCATTATATTAGATTATTAGAAACCTATGAAGAAATATAATATAATCTATATTTACTTTTATTAAGTTTAATTTAAAAATAATAAAAGATTTTTATATAAATAAAATCCTCATAGGCGATATTGTTTGTCTATGAGGATTTTTAATTTTGTATTAAGAAAGGTAGAGAATTTTATAAAGGAATAGTGTTATTAGAAATTTTTAACAACTTCTTTAACTCTTTCGCTTGCCTTTGATTTAACAGCCTCTGCTCCAGGATCTGCTTGTGCTGTTGCTTCTATAAGAATAGAGTCTATAGATTCAACACCAAGGAAACCTAAAATAGACTTAATATAAGTATTTGCGTGTTCAAATGGAGCTGCAGGGCCTTCAGAATAGACACCACCAGCGGCATGAATATGAACAGCCTTCTTATTTTTAAGTAGTCCCACAGGGCCATTTTCTGTATACTTAAATGTTTTACCAGCTACTGTAATAGTATCTATATATGCTTTCATTAGTGGAGGAATTGATAGGTTCCATAGAGGAGTCACGAAAACATATTTGTCAGCTGATATAAACTGATTTGTAAATTGATCTATTCTACCTACCTTATCCTTTACATTAGCATCTAATTCATCAAATGTTTTACCATGTTGTAGTTCTCCCCAAGCATTAAGTACATCAGCATCAATAAGTGGTATATTTGCTTTAAAAACATCAATTTCTATAACCTCATCATTTGGGTTATTCTTCTTATATAAATCTATGAATTCTCTTCCTGTTGATAAACTATAGGAATCAGCTTCAGGCTTTGGGTTAGCAGTAACATATAATACCTTTGTCACTTTTTCATCATTCCTTTCTCGTCCAAATAATCTCTTTATAAATCTAAACATATAAATTACTCCTTTTATAAAGTTTAGTTTAGTTTAGCCAAAGATAAGAGCAATATTCTGTGGACATTATTAAATTTACCTATATTTTTATATGCTTTTATTTATGATTTTTTCATTTCTATAATTATAAAGTGAGATGGCTTAGTAGACTTTATATTGATGCTATCCTCAATAATTTCAAGTGCATCCTTAGGTTTTAAGTCAATTTGATTTATGATTGAAGTTCCTTCTATTTGAACTAGGTATGCTTGTCGCCCTTCACCTAGATTAAAGTTAATTTCCAGGTTTTCATCAAGCTCCAATACATAAAAATTAACGTCTTGATTTATCTTAACAGGGGCATCTCCCTCTTTGCTTGAAACTATATGTAGCCACTTATTCTTTCTATCATTAGGGTCAAATCTAAAGTCTCCATAGTCAGGTTCACGTTCTTCTATGTCAGGATAAATCCATATTTGAAGAAGTCTTACGCTTTCATTAGAAAGGTTATATTCACTATGATTCACACCTGTACCTGCGCCCATATATTGAACATTTCCACGTGATAGTGTTCTTTTGTATCCTAAGCTATCTGCATGAGATATTTCCCCATCTATAACATAGGTTACTATCTCCATATTGCTATGGGGATGTTTATCAAAACCAGTATTTGGTTGAATTATATCATCATTTAATACTCTTAAAACTCCAAAGTTATTATGGTCTGGATTCGAGTATTCATCAAAAGAAAAGTGAAAAGTGCTTTTTAGCCATCCTACGTTCTTTTTTCCCATAGTATTGCTATCTATTTTCTTTATCATTTTTATACCTCCAAAGTTTAATTAAGGATTATTAGTAGGAAGTGAGATTAGCTATATTAAAGATTAGTATGTGCCATATACAATAATTTATTATTAATAAAAGTAGGGTTATATTTGCTTCCCTAAAAGTTTTGCAAATATAACCCTATTATTTTTATTTAAGCTAATTAAATATTATCAACCTTTATTACCCTCATTGCATTTAACACTGCGATAACTGCTACACCTACATCAGCGAATACAGCCTCCCACATTGTGGCTATACCAAATGCTCCAAGTATTATGAATAAAAGTTTAATGCCTAGTGCAAAAGCTATGTTTTGCCATACTATAATTTTTGTTCTCTTTGCAACCTTAATCGCAGTTGCTATCTTTGATGGTTCATCTGTCATAATCACTATGTCAGCAGCCTCTATAGCAGCGTCAGAACCAAGTCCTCCCATTGCTATACCGATATCTGCTCTAGCAAGTACAGGAGCGTCGTTTATTCCATCTCCAACGAAGATAAGTTTTCCCTTTGGAGATTTCTCTTTATCAAGTAATTCTAGATTTTCAACCTTTTCTGTAGGAAGAAGTTCTGAATATACTTCATCAAGTCCTAGGTGATTAGCTACCTTTTCACCAACGGATTTTACATCCCCTGTAAGCATTACTATCTTCTTAATTCCAAGTGATTTCAAATCTCTTATTGCATCCTTAGAATCTTCTTTAATCTCATCGGATATAATAATATAGCCTATATATTCCTTATTTAGTGCTACGTGTACTATTGTTCCTATAGAGTTAACTTCACTATACTTGATATCTTCTTTTTTCATTAGTTTAGCATTACCAACAAGTATTAAATTATCTTTAAGTTTAACCTTAATACCATGTCCTGATATTTCTTCATAGTCTGAAAGGTTAGCTTTATCTATCTCTTTTCCATATGCTCTTATGATTGAAGTTGCAATTGGGTGGTTTGAATAGCTTTCAGCGTATGCAGCATATTCTAGTAAATCTTCCTTAGTATTATCATCTTCAGGAGTTATTTCTGTTACCTTAAATAAACCCTTTGTTAATGTACCTGTTTTGTCAAAAATAACAGTTTCTACGTTATTTAAAGCCTCAAGATAGTTACTTCCTTTAACTAGAACACCTCTCTTAGAAGCTCCACCAATACCGCCAAAGAAACTTAAAGGTATAGAAACAACTAAGGCACATGGACAAGATATTACTAGGAATATAAGCGCTCTATAAACCCAATCAGAGAAACTTGCTCCTTGGATTACCATAGGTGGAATTAAAGCAATTGCAAGTGATGCAAATACTACCCCTGGAGTATAATATCTTGCGAATTTAGTTATAAAGTTCTCTGTTGGGGCCTTTCTACTACTAGCATTTTGAACTAAGTCTAATATCTTAGATACAGTTGATTCTGCAAATTCCTTAGTTACTTCGATAGTTAAAACACCATTTTTATTAATGAATCCGCTTAGTGCAGAGGTTCCTGGTTCTAATTTTCTAGGAACAGATTCACCTGTTAAGGCAGATGTATCTACCATAGAACTTCCCTCTATAACAGTACCATCAAGTGGGATTTTTTCCCCTGGTTTAACAACAATAATATCTCCAATGATTACATCCTCAGGTGATACACGAGTTATATTATCACCTGATTTAAGATTAGCAAAGTCAGGTCTTATATCCATAAGTGAGCTTATTGATCTTCTTGAACGATTTACAGCCATTTCTTGGAATAATTCCCCAACTTGATAGAATAGCATAACAGCTACCCCTTCTGGATATTCACCGATAATGAAGGCACCAATTGTTGCAATACCCATAAGAAAGTTTTCATCGAAAACTTGTCCTCTTGCGATATTCTTTAATGCTCTTAGTACAATTTCTCCACCAACAATAAGGTAACTTATTAAAAACACAGCGAGTTCAATTTTGCTTGGAAGATTCATAATTAATCCAAATGCAAATAATGCACCTCCAACACCAAGCTGAATTAATTCTTTTTTGTTAGCACTTTCATTTGCCTTTGGCTTTTCCTTAGTTGTAGAATCAAATCTTACAAGCTTAACCCCTGATTCTATTCTATCTACTATAACAGCAGCTTCCACGGCTATCCTTCTTAAATCTTCTGTACTAGCCGCTTCAATGATTAGTCTCTTTGATACGAAGTCAATTGATGCACTATTTACTCCTGGAAGAGATTTGATCTGTGTTTCCATCTTTGATGCACAGTTTGCACACCCAAGACCTTCTAGAATAAATGTATTTTTAGCAGGCTTTTTTACTATTTTTTCACTAACTATTACATGTGGTTCGTGCTTTTTTACTATTGATTCTATATTTTCTAAAACATTATTAAAGTCTTTATTATCTTCAGTTTCTACTGTTAGTGTCTTTGTCATGAAGTTCATATAGGCATTTACACCTTCGATTTGGTTAACTTCATTTTCTATTTTAGCTGAACAGTTAGCACAGTCTAGACCCTCGAGGATTAGGTCTTTTTTAATTTTAGTTAACATATTATCCCCCCTTAGTTTTATCTTTTTTCAGTTACATGGTTTAGCCCTTGATCAAATATTTGTTTAACGTGTTCATCATCTAGTGAATAATAAACAACCTTACCTTCTTTTCTATATTTAACTAGCCTTGCTTGCTTAAGAACACGTAGCTGATGGGATATTGCAGATTGAGTCATGTTAAGTAGTGCAGCAATATCACATACACACATTTCTGAAGCAAATAGAGCATAGAGTATTTTTATTCTTGTACTATCCCCAAATACCTTAAAGACTTCTGCTAAGTCATATAAATCTTCCTCAAGTGGCATAATATCTCTTACTGAATTTACGACATTTTCATGAATAATAGTGCAGTCGCATCTTTCGAAATCAGTTTTATTATCCTTCATAAGTTATTCCCCCTATATTAAATGTATGATTGAATATGTATTCATATGTTTTATATTTTCATTATATGCTTGTGCTAGAATTAATGTCAATAACTTATATGAATATTTGTTCATATAAAGCTAAAGCTTTATAAATCCGTGATTTATAAAGTAAAAAAATATATTGTTTGGCAGAGATACCTAGGATATTATTAAACATAAATAGAATAAGGAGAGGTAGATATGGAGATTTTAAAGTCAATATTTTACTTTATAGTAGCAGGTATATTTGAAATAGGGGGAGGGTACCTAGTTTGGATATGGCTACGTGAGGGAAAGAATCTGTGGTATGGAATTTTAGGGGCTATACTATTAGTCTTATATGGGATTATCCCAACTTTGCAGCCTCAAAGCGCTAGTTTTGCTAGAGTATATGCAGCATATGGAGGAATATTTATTGTTCTTTCAATTCTTTGGGGATGGAAAATAGACAATATAATACCTGATAAATTTGATTTAATTGGTGGAGCAATTGCATTAATTGGAGTAATTATAATTATGTATGCTCCAAGGGGATAGATCTTATTATATTAACTGGAGGTATGGGAATGGTTAATAGGAAAAATCTTATGAAAGAAATTATGAGCTGGGTACTTTCTATATTAATAGCATTTTTTATTTCTATATTACTTAATAGTAAGGTGGTTGCAAAGGTTAGAGTTAAACAAAGTTCAATGGAAAACACCTTAAAGGCTAATCAACAATTAATAATAGATAAGTTAAGCTATAATTTTACAAGCCCTAAAAGGGGAGATATAATTATATTTCTTGAAAATCAACATAAAAGAAGTATCATTGATGATGCCATGATTTTTATAAAAGATTTAGGTAATAAAGGGGATAATAATAGTAGGTTAGTTAAAAGGGTAATCGGAGTTCCAGGTGATAAAATAGATATTAAAGATGGTCATGTTTATGTAAATGGGGAAAAGATTCTAGAGAATTATGTTAAGGGTGAAACTTTTAGTCAAGATTTAAAGTTTCCTATTAAAGTAGAAAATGACAAACTCTTTGTATTAGGGGATAATAGACCTGTAAGCTTAGATAGCAGGGCATTTGGTCCTATTGATTACGATCAAGTTGAAGGAAAGGCAGTATTTAGGGTTTACCCATTTGATAAACTAGGAAATATTAAATAAATGATTAATTAAAATACTGTATTATTCCAAAGGTGAATTTACGGTATTTTTTATTGTATAAAAAGGATTATGAAGGGGTTGATAATATGAGCATAATAATTAGAAATGTCTGTATAGAGGATTTAGAGGGAGTTGTAGAACTTGAAGCAAGTTGTTTTCCTAAGGAAGAAGCAGCTACTAGAGAATCATTAGAAGAGCGTATTAAGGCATTTCCTGAAAGTTTTTTTGTAGGTGAAGTAGATGGCAAGATAATAGCTTTAGTTAATGGTGCTATTATTGATAGAACTGTTATATATGATGAACTTTATAAGGATTCTACATTGCATAATCCAAAGGGTGATTATCAAACGATATTTGGACTAAATGTAGCCCCAGATTATAGAAGACAGGGAATAGCAGCTATGCTTATGAATCATATGATAAAGGTATCAAAAGCATCAGGAAGAAAAGGTATAATCCTTACTTGTAAGGACAAGCTTATTAACTACTACGAAAAGTTTGGATTTATTAATAAAGGGATATCAAATTCTGTTCATGGCGGTGCTAAATGGTACGATATGATTTTAAATTTTTAATAAATACTAAGTAGAATTTTTATTGCACAAAGGAGAGAGACTGTAGATGGATATAATTATAAGAAAATATGAAGACAGGGATATTCCTTCAATGGTTGAAATTTGGAATGATGTTGTTGAGGATGCTAATGCATTTCCTCAAATAGATAAGTTAAGTGAAGAGGAAGCAAGAGAATTCTTTGCATCTCAAACCTTTACTGGAGTTGCAGAGGGGGATGGTGCTATTCTTGGGCTATATATCTTACATCCTAATAATATAGGTAGATGCGGACATATATCTAATGCTTCATATGCAGTTGATGGAAGTTATAGAGGATATCACATAGGTGAGAAACTAGTTCTCCATTCAATGAAAATAGGGCGTGAATTTGGATTTTCTATATTACAGTTTAATGCTGTAGTTAGCACAAATGCTGGTGCAATTCATCTTTATGAGAAGATAGGATTTCATAGAGTAGGAGTGATTCCAAAGGGCTATCTTCTTGGTAATGGAGAATATGAGGATATAATAATCTATTATATTGAGCTATAGAAAATGAAAGTATAAAAGGCAGTAATAACATTAGTTATTTATAACAAGAACTTCAATAAAAAAGTGACTGTTTACAATGTAGTTTTGTAACAGTCACTTTTTATTAAGTTAAATATATATTCAAGTATAAAAAATTAAATTAATTGGGTTGCTTCTCTCTTTCACCTAAATACTTCTTTTGAATTAGAGAACCTAATACAAGTACTCCTACAAGTAGCAAAGCTGAAATTGTAAAGTACATCCATTTATTCTCACCAGCTGTTATACCTGCTGCACCAATTGTTATAAATGCCACCCCAGGTAGCATGAAAATAAATGTATAAGATGTATATTTCCAGAAGTCTATATCTGTAATTCCATAGGCGAAGTTTTGTAGGTTATATGGAAAAATTGGAAGCATACGTGTAACCATTAAAAGTATTAAATCGCTTTTTCCAGATTCATCAAAAAGGATTTTCTTTAGGTACTTATTCTTCTCTACCATAGGTTTAACCGTATCCTTTAAGAAGAAGCGTCCTACTAAAAATGCTAATGATGCACCAATTGTTGTTGCTATTAGGCATAGCAATATTCCAAGTACTGGACCAAATAACATTCCACCAAAAAGAGCAAATGTAATTCCAGGAAGACATAGTACTACACATCCTACAATTGTTAGTACTATGTATATAATGCTAGCCAGCCATATATTGTCCTTTACCATATCCCTTAGAAATTTTATATTCTCAAAATCTGCTAAATAGGATGACCATCCCAATTGATGGTCAAGCATACAAATTAAAATTACAATTCCTATAAATATAAAAAACTTTTTTTTCATTGGAAACTAACCTTCAAGGTTTTCTTCTGGTTTTTTATTTTTTGCAACGTAAATTTGACGAATAAGTACAACTAAAACAGATAGGGCAAATAGGATAAGAAGACCAGTAACAAATAGTCTAGCTCCTCCAGATAGCATTCCACCTACATATGAATAAACTAAAGTTGCAGGAAGTTGTCCAATTCCTGTTGCTACGAAAAATGACCAGAAGCTCATTGATGTAAGTCCAGCTGCATAACTTACTATGTCAAATGACATAAATGGTAGAAGTCTAGCAATTAGTATACTTTGCTTACCATACTTTTCAAAGAAAAGGTCTATTTGCTTAAGTGCTGAATTACTAGTTAGCTTAACAACTACATCACGACCTAGGATTCTAGCGATAAAGAAGCAAAGCATAGCTCCTGCCATAGCACTACTCCATGAAAGGATAGCTCCTTGCCACCAACCAAATAGGTTAGCATTAGCAAATGTAATTAAAAATGCTGGTAGTGGTGCAAGTACTGATTGTAGTACCATTAGTAAAAATGAAATAACCGCTGCATATGCACCATATGATGCAACGAAATCCTTTACAACCGTAAAGTCGCCAGTTGCAAACATGCCAGTTATGTTGTTTATTGTAGCTTTTACAGATGGTATAAAGAAATAGCTACAAACTGCAACTACAATTAGCAGGACAACAACTATTTTGCTTAATAACTTTTTTTGTTTGTTTTCCATTATAAGTCCTCCAAAATATATTTTTTATGGATATAAAATAATTGAGCATTATTTATAAGAATTTGGAATTAAAATAAAACTTATAAATATACTCATACTTAGTGTCTAATACTACCTAAGATTTGTCAATTTAAAAAAGGAACTAACTGGTAAATATCCTATAGGAATAATCAATAGTAATTAAGATGAGTATTTGATTTATTAATTGCAACGAAACATAATTATGGGGTATTATGATGGAAAATAGAACAAATTTTTAGAATATGGAGGATAGTTTTATGAGCACTTACTATAATACAGAGGATCTAGAAAAGTTCGGAACTATAGGAGAAAATGCTCCAAAGGCATGGGAAAAGTTTATGGGGTATTATGGAGAAGTTTTTGCAGAGGGAGAACTTACTTCAAGGGAAAAAGCACTTATTGCACTAGCTGTTGCAAATGCTGTTCAATGTCCATATTGTATAGAATCTTACACTAAGACATGCCTAGAAAAGGGTGTAAACCAAAACCAAATGATTGAAGCAATCCATGTTGCAGCGGCTATAAAAGCTGGAGCTACTTTAGTTCATGGTGTTCAAATGAAAAATGTTGCAAATAAACTTGAATTTTAATTGAGGTATAATATGAGTGGGGAAAATTTTTTAAATGATTTAAAATACATACCAAATTTTATTGAAAGAGTTAATGATAAAGAACTTTGTACTACAAAGGAAACCTTAAAAACAATGCAAATCAATGTAGGATATCTTTGTAATCTTTCTTGTAAGCATTGTCATGTAGAGGGAGGGCCACATAGAACAGAGGTTATGACACTAGACACTATGAAGGATTGTTTAGATGTTTTCAGAGAAAATAACTTTTCTATTCTAGATATTACAGGTGGAGCACCTGAGATGAATCCAAACTTTGAGTGGTTACTTAAGGAAGCAAGTGATATAGGATGCAAGGTGATTGTCCGCTCTAATCTGGTAATTCTTGCTGAAGATGGTTATAAGCATATACCAGAGCTTTATAAAAAGTATAAGGTAGAGGTAGTATCATCACTTCCATACTACAGTTCTAAGGACGCTGATAGACAAAGGGGAAATGGTGTCTTTGATAAAAGCATTGAGGTGTTAAGACAGTTAAACGAACTAGGATATGGTGTAGATAAGGATCTAGTTCTTAACTTAGTTTATAATCCAGGAGGGGCATTTTTACCTCCATCACAGGATTCTATGACAAGTGAATATAAGGTTAAATTATTAGATAAGTACGGAATAGTATTCAATAATCTATTCACGATCACTAATAACCCTGTAGGACGTTTTGGGTTATTCCTTAAAAATAGTGGGAATTTAGAAGGGTACATGAAGAAGCTTTCAAATAGTTTCAACCCGGCTACAGTAGAGAGTATGATGTGTAGAGATCAGATTTCTATATCCTATGATGGAAGTATTTATGATTGTGACTTTAATCAGACACTTAAGGTAACAGTAGAAGGTGATAATCATATAAGTGATCTAAAGGGGAAAGGTCTTAGAAAAAGAACAATTAAACTTGGAAATCACTGTTATGCATGTACTGCAGGTAGTGGTTCAAGTTGTGGTGGATCAACGACATAAAATAAGGGGCATTCAGGTGATGTATTAACTTGAATGCTTTTCTTTTACTAGGAAAGATTTAAAGACGAGGTTATATAAAATGAAGTTTTCTATAATTGTTCCAACGCTTAATGAAGAGGAAAATATTCAGTTATTACTAGAGAATATAAAGAGTCTAAAAGGGGATTATGAGGTTATATTTAGTGATGGAGGAAGTAAGGATAAAACGCTTTCTATAATTGGAGATAAACACAAAATAGTTAATAGTAAAAAGGGAAGAGCCAATCAAATGAATACTGCTGCGAAGGTAAGTGTAGGAGAAGTTTTACTTTTTTTACACTGTGATAGTATTCTTCAAAAAGATGCACTTCTTAAGATAGAGGAGAAGATAAATAAAGGATATAGTGTAGGATGTTTTAACATTGCTTTTGATTCAAGTAGTATATGGATGAAGATATGTGGTATCCTATCAAATCTAAGAGTAAGGCTTCGACAGATAGCATTTGGAGATCAAGGAATCTTTATGAAAAGAGAGGTTTTCTATGAAGTTGGAGGTATTCCAAGTCTCCCTATTATGGAGGATTATGAACTGTCCTTAAGGCTTCGAAAAAGCTATAGAATATGCCAGGTAGATAGTAGGATAAAAACATCATCAAGACGGTTCATAAAGGGTGGAATATTCTCTACCATGTGGAAAATGCAAAGACTACAAAGCATGTATAGAAGGGGAGTTAACATCGAAGAGATTAATAGAATGTATAAAGATGTTAGGTGAGTAAGGATGAAAGAAGCAATTATTATATTTACAAGAGTGCCGATTAAGGGAAGAACAAAAACACGTCTACAAAAGTGCTTGTCACCAAAACAGTGTGCAATGATTCATGGAAGTTTTATTAAAGATATTTACAAAACATGTAAAGAAACTAAGAGGGATATCTTTATATTTTATACACCTAAAAGATATAAGCATAAACTTGTTGAACTTATAGGTGAAAATGATGAATATCAAGTGCAAGTAGGAGAAGATCTAGGGGAAAAAATGTTAGATGCGATTGAAACCGTACTTAGTAAAGGCTACTACTCCTGTATTCTTCTAGGGACAGATGTACCAGGTTTAAAGGCCACGTATATACTAAATGCATTTAAAGCACTTGAGAGAAGTGACGTAGTACTTGGACCAACATTTGATAAGGGATATTATCTTGTTGGAATGAAAAAACCATATAAAAATGTGTTTAGTAATCAGTTTTATGGGACAGGTGATGTGCTATCTAATACAATATCAAAGATAAAGGAAGAGAATCTATCATACGAACTTGTGGATACTTGTCTTGATATAGATGAAGAGGAAGATCTTAAGGCTCTTAAAGAAGGTATAGAAAAAGGAGAAATAACAAACTGTTATTGCACGATTGAGTTTTTAAAGAGTTTGGATAAAGGGGAGAAAGGTGGGACGAAGTATGCATAGAATTAGGGGATTAAAAGAATATATAGCTACAGAAAAGTTCAAAGAAGCATTAAATATTGCATTAGAAAGTGAATTAGAGCTTAAAATGCTTGCACAGGGTGAGTATAACATTAACTATATATTTACCCACCCAACAACAAACAAAAAACTACTTCTAAGGGTGAATACAGGCAGCCAAATGCATCTAGATAATCAAATAGAATATGAATATAACGCCTTAAAAGCTATTTATAAATCAGGAAGGACTCCTAATGTTTACTATGTAGATGGATCACTTAAAGACCTTGATTATGGTGTACTTATAATGGAATTCCTAGATGGAGTGCCTCTTGATTATAAAAAGGATTTATTAATTGCAGCTTCTTGCCTTGCTGATATACATAGTATTGAAGCTCAAGGGATTAATGGTTTAATATCACCAAGAAATCCTCTAGAGGCAATGATAGAGGAGTGTCACTCTATGGCAAGGGTATATCTAGAATCTAAGCTAGGTGACGAAAAGATAAAGTCTCAGATAAAAAGACTTTTAAGTTACGGAAAAGAATTAATAAAAAGTGAAAAGGAATATGAAGGAAAGCGAAGTATTATAAATACTGAACTTAACTCAGGGAATTTTCTTATAAATGGTGAGGGTAAAGACAATTATATAATTGATTGGGAGAAGCCTATCTTTGGAGAAGTAGCTCAGGACTTGGCTCATTTTCTAGCACCTACTACTACCTTTTGGAAAACCGATGTTATATTAGAAAAAAGTGAAATGGAAGAATTTATTGATGAATACATAAAGGTTGTAAATGGAAGGTTTAACACTGAGGATTTAAGGGATAGGTTTAAGATATATCTTCCACTCACCTGTTTAAGAGGGGTAACCTGGTGTTCTATGGCGTGGATAGAGTATCAAGACCCAAATAGACTTATTAAAAACGAATTTACCTATAATAAGATAAAAGCATATTTAGAGGCTGAATTTCTAAATAGAATTGAAAATGAGTATTTTCATTGATTATTAAGGTAAGAAAACAAATGACAAGAATAATACAGCATGTTTAAAAATAGCACATATTAAAGAATTGGAATTAGTTAAATATAAAGTTTACACTCTATGAGTAAACATGCTGTATGGTAAATGCTAAATTAATTCATCTAGTATTTCAATTGAACTAGATACAAGCTTTGGACAAACTGTAGTAAATAACCCCTTTTCAAGAATCACATTCATATCATCTGCATCTAAAAGGTTATAACCTAAAAGTTCCTTACATGTAAGAGCATTATGCTTTTCTGAGAATTTACTAGTAAATTGTAATGACTTCACAGTAGAGTCTGCACTTTCACCTGGAACAGCTTGTCCATACTTTAAACCAATTGCCATTAAAGCCCCTGTAACAGCACCGCAGGTACCTTGACAAAGCATTCCACTTCCAAAACAAGCAGATACCTTTTTGGCAGTAGCATCATCAAGGTCTAACTTTTCTGTCATACTACTTAATACAATTTGAGAACAGTTAAAGCCCTCGCTAAAAAGATCTTGAATTTGTTTTTCCTTCATAGTTTCTACTTCCTTACATTGTTTTTGAAGAAAGTATAAATAATTAAGCGTTAAAAGTCAAACTTTGTATGTGGGGGAGGTCGAGCAAGTAGTGGTGCCTACGTCTAAAACTACGAGACCTTCGAGAAGATATTCTAATCTATGAAAATACCCTTAGACCAAGTGCAGCGCAAACTCGCCTAAAAGCTCAAACATGCTTCTTTACTAGGTCTAAGGATATTTTCATGGATAAGAATATCTAACTCTTGGCTCTATAGCTTTAGCCGTAGGCACCACTACTTGCTATGAGACCTTATCTACATAGCAAAATGTAATTGTGTATATATCCTAGATTTCTTTTGATTTTTATGTGGATAATGTGGATAAGGTTGAGTGTTTATACTTTAGGATTGTGAGTAAATTAATATATAAAGAAATTAAGTAATACTTCTTAAAATGAAAATATGGTTTTAATAAAGATTAAAAGTCTCTTAAAAGATACCTTCTCATAAAGTATCATTGCAAAGGGCTAGTACCTAGGTGTAAAACAATAGAGTCGAGGATTAGAAGCTCTTTTCGAAGATCTCGCCGTTTTACACCTAGGTACTAGCTCTTGCAGGATCAAAACCTACATTAAACTTTATACTATTCTTAATATTCGGTTTTTCTATAGATATCTATATTGACTTTCTGTTGTCGAAATATTAAGATATAGTTAAATAAAAAGTAATAAAAAAAAGAATATTAGTATTTTTAAATTTGTTTGCTTAACAACGAATTGCTTGCAATAGGGCTTGTAGTTCGTTGTTTTTTATTTTTTGTATAGCACTATAACTATTGTAGAGTACTGTTGTGTTTAGGATTCCTGGGAAGTAGTAGGATTAAAAGGCTGTTTACTTCTTTGGAATCTTTTTTTATGGGTAATATGTATTATGTTAATAAAGGTTAGACAATATTAATTTAGTGTTAAAGTTGTATTAAAATGTAAAAAAACCTCAGGAATTAGTGATAAACTACCAAATATAGAAGTTATTTTATAAGGGGGCAATGGTGTGGCTAATGTAAATAAAATTCAGGGCAATATGAAACTTTCCACAATGATAATTATTGAAGTGGTAATAGCTATGATTTTAGTTATAACTCAAGGAATTGTATCAATAGCGAATTCTCAAAAGACTATTAGAGATAGCAGAGAAATATCTGCCATAACAGCAAGGTCCACTGAATATATAAACAAGATTAGAACAGACATGCTAGAAATGAGAATACAAGTTGTAAAAGGTACTCTTGGTGAGTATGAGCCACAAATGTATAATATAATTAAGGAAAAAAATGAGAATATAAGTGATAGTGTTAATAGTTATCTTAAATTAGGTATAGTGAGCCAAGCAGAAAAAGATGCTTTGGCTGATGTAACTAATAAAGTAGATATATATAATAAGACTTGGGATGGAATTAGAGCAGGAATTTTAAATGGTAAAATAGCTCCAATAGAGCAAAGAAATGCTCTTAAGGATGCGGCAGAGGAAGTTGATGCTTCTTTGGCAAAGGCAGATAAAGCTAACCTTATAACTTTAAAGGCTAATAATGTTATTATAGATAAGTCTATGAAGGACTCAAAAAACCTAATATTTAGTATAATGCTATGTGTTATGTTTGTATTAGGTATAAGCTCTGTATTTCTTGTATGGAGTATGAAAAAGTCTATTAAAGAATTTGCTTACATATTAGAAAGGGTATCAAAGCTTGACTTGTCAGTTAAAATCACACCGGACAAAAGTGAGTTTGGTCAAATGAAGAAACTTGTTAAGGCAGCATTAAATGATATCTCTAGGGTTATTAGAGATGTTATAGATTCAGCCCATTCTGTTGAGGATAAATCGACTTCACTGAAAGTAGCATCAGGTCAAATAACAAGTGCTACAGCAGAGGTATCAGGTGCAATGCAGGAAATAGCAGCAGGATCAAATGTACAGGCGGCAAAACTACAGGAAATTAACGCTACTATGGATATTTTTAGCCAAAATATAAAGTCAATTACAGAAAGTATTACAGATGTTGATAAAAGTACAGAGGATGCTATGGGTAGTGCTAAGGAAAGTAGTACTCAGTTAGAAAATATAGTACTTTCAATTAACGAGATTAAACACTCATTTGAAGATGTAAGTGATAAGGTATCAATTCTTTCAAGTAATATAGTAAGGGTATCAGATATAACTAACTTAATTAATTCAATTGCTGAACAAACAAATCTTTTAGCTCTTAACGCTGCAATTGAGGCTGCTAGAGCAGGGGAGTCTGGTAGAGGATTTGCAGTTGTTTCAGATGAAGTAAGAAAACTTGCAGAGCAGTCAAAGGACTCTGTTAAGGATATTAATAAGTTAATTGAAACTGTAACCTTAGAAAGTAAGGTTATGGAGGAGACTACTGAAAACGTAGGTAAGGAACTTGAAAGTGAAATAGACAAAATACAAGAGTCTATTGATAGTTTTAGATTAACTATTAATTCAATAGAGGCTATAGCACCAAAGGTTGAGCTAGTAGGGGCTAAAATAGAGGAATTAAATAGTGATAAGGTAGAAATAGTAGAAAGAGTTAATGAGATATCATCTATATCACAGGAATTTACAGGAGCTGCTGAGGAGATAGCAGCATCTAGTGAAGAGGTTACTTCATCTACTGAAGAAGTAGAGGGAGCTGCCATAGACTTACAAGAAAAGTCACTTTCAATGCTAAATATGGTAAACAAGTTTACACTATCTGAGTAAGTTTCATTAACTATGATAGAGATAGATTAGATATTTAAAGGTACTTTTGGATAAGAAGAATAAGGAAAACTATTACTGGAATAACAGAGATATATGTAGTGTAAAGGCTTTTATTGTTATATGCTTTTCCTTGACCTTTAAGACTTTGTAACATATAATAATATTACAGTTTAGTTTTAATTATATTTATAAAACACATTAAAACATAAATTGTATAGTTTATTTTTTAATAGCATATATTTGGTCATGCTAGACGGGGAGGCAGCGGTGCCCTGTAACCTGCAATCCGCTACAGCAGGGTTGAATTCCACGTCTAGGCTACATTGTGTGAGGACTGACCGCGGTAAGTGGTGTTGAAGATTGGGTCCTACGCAAGAGGAATCTGTGAACCTCGTCAGATCCGGAAGGAAGCAGCGATAAGCGGAATCTCCTCTGTGCCGTAGAACAACCTGGTCCGAGCTAACTGCCTCGGTAACGCTTGTTCAGTGTAGTCAAAGCGTGGTGCATGACCTTTAATTATAATATAAGCATAAATACTAACTTATTTTTTCAAGTTATTATTTATGCTTATATTTTTACTTAATTTGACTAAAGAGGTGATTTCCTTGTCATATATGGCACTATACAGGGAGTTTAGACCAAAATCATTTGAGGATATTATTGGTCAAGATCATATAGTAACGACCCTGAAGAATCAAATAAATTCAGATAGAATAGCACATGCCTATCTTTTTACAGGAACCCGTGGAACAGGTAAAACATCTACTGCGAAGATTTTTTCTAAGGCAGTTAACTGTTTAACACCTATAGATGGAAGTCCTTGTAATGAGTGCACAGCATGTATTGAAATAAATAAAGGAACGCTTTTAGATGTTGTTGAGATGGATGCTGCATCAAATAGAAAGCTTGAAAATGCACTAGATATAATAGAGACAGTAAAGTATCCACCACAGTCAGCAAGGTATAAGGTATACATAATAGATGAGGTTCATATGTTAACTACTCAAGCATTTAATGCCCTACTTAAGACTATAGAAGAGCCTCCATCATATGTTATATTCATACTTGCAACAACAGACCCTCAAAAGGTACCTGCAACAATTCTTTCAAGGTGTCAAAGATTCGACTTTAAAAGAATTAAAGGAGATGACGCCTTTTTGAGACTTAGGCATATAATAAACATGAAGGGTGTTTTTGCTGAGGACGAAGCGCTTAAACTTATAGCTAAGGTTTCAGAGGGAGCTATGAGAGATTGTCTGTCTATACTAGATCAAGCGATATCCATGGGAGATGGAAGGGTAGATAGAAAACTCGTATCGGAAATGCTTGGCATCACAGGAAGAGAGGCTATATACAATCTAATTGATTACATGTCTGATGGCAATATAGATTCAGCACTTAGAGAAATAGACTCTGTAATGATGTCAGGTAAGGACATAATGCAATTTATTAAGGACATAATAAAGCACCTTAGAAACCTTTTAGTGGTTAGAGTTAGCAAAAACCCTGAGGATACTATAGATATAGGTCTTGATACGGTAAATGATTTACTTGAACAGTCAAGAAAGCTAAGATATGAGGATATAGTAAGAGCTATAAACATATTTATTGAGGCTGAACAGGAGATTAAGCTTACATCACAATGGAGAATAGTTCTAGAGATGGCTATTATAAGATTCTCAAAAAGAGAATATGACATATCCACGGAAACTTTACTTAAGAGAATATCAAGACTTGAGGATATTATAGAAAGTGGAAGTATTGTTAGAAGCACTCCTCAAAAGGAAAAGGAAGTACCTCAAAGGAGATCGGAGTTAGCCGCTAGTGAGGCAGTTAAGGACATTGAAGTTACAAGTCCTAATCTTGATGATTCAAATTCTACACCAAGTGTAATTGAAGAAGAAGAGGATACTGCATCTCAAGGGGTAGGCTCTATGTCAGAACAGCAAGCTAAAGGAGCTTTAGTTGAAGTTCTTAACATTCTTCGAGCCAATAAAAAAATGACTGTATATGCTCATCTTGTTAATGGAAAGGTGCAAAAAGTAGAGGGTAACACTATATATATAAGTTTCAGAGATGAATTTAGTTTTAGTAAAACCATACTAGAAAAACCTGACTATACAAAGGGCCTTCAAAAATACTTCGAAAAATATATAAGCTCCCCTGTAAGATTAAAGTTTATTATCGAAAAAGGGGAAGATGACAGTTTTAATGAAAGTATTAATAGGGCTAAAAGTTTACTTGGAGAAGAGTTTGTCGAGGTAATTGAATAGTAAAAACTAGAATGTTACAATATAATGGAATGTATATAAGTTTAATTAGAATTTAAGGAGGGATTTCCTATGTTTAAAGGTGGAATGCCAGGAAACATGAATAATTTAATAAAGCAGGCTCAAAAGATGCAAAAGCAACTAGAGGAAAGCAAAGCAGAAGTTGAAAGCAAGATCTTCGAAGCAACTGTTGGTGGCGGAGCTGTAACTGCTAAGGTTAATGGAAAGAAAGAAGTTGTTGATATAATCATTAAGGAAGAGGTTGTAGACCCAGATGATGTTGAAATGCTACAAGACCTTATAATTTCTGCAGTTAACAAAGCAATTAGCGATGCTGACAAGGAAATGGGATCAACTATGGGTAAACTTACAGGCGGAATGAACATGCCAGGTCTTTTCTAGACTAGGGGAGGAATTTAGGTGATATACCCACAATCCATAATGAAATTAATTGAAGAATTCTCTAAACTACCAGGAATTGGATCCAAAACAGCACAGAGGCTTTCTTTTCATGTATTAGGCATGGAAAAAAGCGCTGTAAATCGTCTTGCAGAGGCGATTATAGAAGCTAAGGAGAAGACGAATTACTGTACAGTATGTGGGAACCTTACAGATAAGGACCCATGTATGATATGTAGTAATAAGTCAAGGACACCTGAGGTTATATGTGTTGTAGAGGATGCAAGGGACGTTATAGCAATGGAGAGAACAAGGGAATTCCCAGGGCTGTATCACGTACTACAAGGGGCTATATCTCCACTATCAGGGATAGGTCCAGATGATATAAAAATCAAGGAACTTGTTACAAGAATGACTCCAGAGGTTAAGGAGGTTATACTTGCCACTAACCCTAACGTTGAAGGCGAGGCTACAGCTATGTATATATCAAGGCTGCTTAAACCACTTGGGATTAAGGTAACAAGAATAGCCCATGGGATACCTGTTGGAGGAGACCTTGAGTATACTGATGAGGTTACTATAACAAGGGCACTTGAGGGAAGAAGAGAATTATAGTTTTTATATAAACTTTTAGCGAGGCCACTGTCTATGACTGACAGTGGCCTCATTTTTAATTATGGAAGTTTGCTATAAAATGCTAATGTAGTAGAGGATGTATTAATTATAGTTTTTTATTATTAAAAGCAATCTAGATTATTAAGGACGAATTCTTTGAAAGTATTAGGCTCCTTGCCTGTAATTTTGAAAAAATCATTTGTAACATGCTTTGATGTACCTAGCCTTGTCATTATATAAAGCATAACTGTTACATTAACATAGGTTTTATCTAGTTTTCGATTGTTAATATAATGTTTTCTGTATCTTAGAAGAGAAGGATTTGCATAGATTATTTTTCTTTTAAGACATTCACTTAATATATTAGCAACTTCATAGTAGTCAATAGACTCACTTCCTGTTAAGGTGTACTTAGTATTTATGTGCTCATATGAATTGTGAAGAATCTTAGCTATTGCAAGGCCTATATCTGTAGCATCTATGAAGCTTGTTTTACTTTTACCTGCTGGTACGAAGACTCTATCTTCTTTGCGTATTTCATCAGAATGAATCCCAGAAATGTTTTGCATGAAGAACCCTGGTCTAATATGTGAGTATGAAAGTCCAATTTTCTCTATGTACTTTTCTATTTTTCCATGTGGCGGAATCGGGTTGTTCTCAACTCCCATTAGTGAAAGAAATGATACTAACTTAATGTTGTGTTTCTTTAGGGCATCTATAAAAGGGTATAATGCTGTGGGGTTTCCAAGGGATGGTGGCCTCATTAAAAATACACGATCTACATCTTTTAATGCCTCATCAAATGTATTCTTGTCATTAAAGTCAAAATAAACTACATCACAGCTATCTCCAAAGGTCTTTTTTAATCTGTCTACATTTGAACCAGAGGCTACAACACTTTCTCCTAGTTTTATTAGTTCACGAGTAACATAACCCCCTACATTACCACTAGCGCCTGTAACTAATATTTTCATATCTATTTTCCCCCTTCTAAAATACTATTTGATTTCTTTAATAATTTAATTAGAAGTGTAAATTCATCCTTTGTAAGTCCTTTCTCAAGTAAAGTAATTATCTTTACATACTCATCATAAAAGTCATTAGTTAAATTTATTGCCTTTTCAGTTAGAATAACCTGAAAGCTTCTTTTGTCACTTTGCATAGGAATCTTTTCGATGTATCCCTTTTTATAGAGTGAAGTAATAGAAGCTGTAACTGCTGGCTTTGATATATTAAAAAATTCGCTTATAGAAACTGGAGTTACAGCATTTTCTGATCTTTTAATAAAAATCAGAATGCCAACCTCACTTGCTCTAATAGGTAGTTTCCTTTTTAAGTTCATATTATTTCTACAAAATTGCGTTACTATCTCTATAGCATATTCCATGTTTTTATCCATATAGCACCTCAATATAGTTAACTTAGTTAACTATATCATATATGTTTGGAATATAGTTGTCAAATATAAGAGAATAAGTGTAACTAGTTAATCAATAAGAATAAAAATATAATTTTTGCAGATAATCCAAGTATGAGGTGATGTAAGTGAATACTAATATAGAATTTCTAAACTATATATATCAAAATGCGGAAATGGGTAAAAGTACAATTAATCAGCTACTAGGTATTTCAGAGGATGAGTCATTTAAAAGAGTATTAGAATCTCAACTTAAAGAATATAATGAGATATTTGATATAGCAAACAATAAGATTCAAGAAAATGATAAAGAAGGTAAGGGAATTGGATTACTTACTAAGTTATCTACATATTTAATGATTAACATTAATACCCTTAGAGATAAGACTTCATCCCATATTGCTGAAATGATGATTAGAGGAAGTACTATGGGTATTGTTGATATTACGAAAAAGCTTAAGGAATATAGTAATGCTAGTGAGGATATACGAGGACTAGGAGATAGGCTATTAAAGTTTGAGCAGGATAACGTTGAAGAAATGAAGAAGTTTTTATAGAGGATAATAATGAACAACATGCTATATGATTGAGTAATATAGTATGTTGTTTTTTATTTAGAAAGATTAATCTTATAATTTTCAGTAATTTATTTGTATATTCTAAAGTATATGTATATAATCTATTTAAGTATTTACCATATATTGTAATGGGGATTTGTTTTGATAGGAGGATAATATGATAAGAAAGGCATTAGAAAGCATACTAGATGAAAAGTATTCTAGGAATAATTTAAGACTATTAAAATTTAATTACACTATAATAATTTTCCTTTATATTTTCTCAGCAATTATATTGAAGTTTCTTCCAAAGGATATGCCAATGCAGTGGGCAGCTGATGGCAGTGTAAATTATACATTACCAAGCATAATTGGTGTTTGGATACTACCAACTATCTTACTGTTGGTTAACTTTTTCTCAATAAAAAGAAATAGGATAAACATAATAAACACCATAGTATATTTATTTGTAAGTATTGTATATGTTTATACCTATGTAAAGATTATATAATAAGTATTCATATAAAAGTAATAATAGTTTTTAAAATACCGCATTACCCAAAATGGTTGGAGGTATTTTTTATTTATATACTTATAAACTATAATTTTATGGTTTATTTCATGAGAGTTTGAAAATACGATTTAACTTACTAAATAATAGGAAGGTGAAATTATGAATATAAATGATGGACAGGATAAGGAAGAGAAACGCAAAATAGAAGAATATAAAAAACATCCAATGATTAACTTAGCGGATTCAATAAACCATTCAAAGATAGGAGACTTAAGCCAGTTAACAAAAGGAGGAGGCGGCTGCCTTATTAGGATTATCACTACAGTTATAATTATTGGAATATTGTTTTTTCTTTTAAGAACTTCTAATTAAGTTAAGTCATAAGCATAGTAGAATATTGTGATGAAAAGCTACTATATATTATACATCTTTAATTAGCAATTATTTTATATTATAAAATATTTTTATTAAAAGGAGTATGTTTATGAAGAAGATTCTTTCAACAATACTACCAAGTCTATTGATATTTACATTCATATGGATAGATTCTATGTTCCCTGAGAGTAAATATATTTTATTAGGAATATATTTATTATTCCCAATAATTTTTATCATTCAAGGCATTATATGTTCAAGCTCAATTAGAAATATGATAATTGGTTGCCTATTATCATCTATGGCAGTTATTATACCTACTTCTATATGGTATAACATGACCAGTATGGTTACTCCAGTAATAATTTATCTATCATTAGCAATATTTGTTTTTGCTATTAAACAAAATAAAAAAACTAATAAGTCATAATGGTTTTGTATTATGTATTAATAAAAAAATGGGGGGATACATATGAATAGAAAACTAAAACAAGCAATTGTTTTAACATTTCTATTATTTTTAAGTGGTAGTTTAATGACATTTATAGGTTTTGTTAAAGGAGATGATATTGCGACTAGTCTATCTAGACCAATTGGTGAAAGTATATGGGAGACATCCAATGAAATGATATTAGGGTGTACTTATACACCAGTAATATTAGGAATATCTTTAATTATAATGTCTATAACATTTTCCACTGTTTTATTTATAAATTGGGTTAAAGAAATCAATTAATTCATATTCGTTTTATATTGTGTAACATTTATTAAATAAAAAGAATATTATTTAAGTTAATAATCCAATAAATGGGGTGAAAAAATGGATAATATTAAGAAGACCCTTATACGTGTATTAATACAATTTTTAATAATGTTTATTTTAGGATACTTTTGGATTGAAAATGATATTATGAAAGCCTTAAAACTTTCTATTTGGACAATTTTGGTTATAAATATATTTCATTTTATAGAATATTTTTATAGAAAGAAATATGTAAAAAGTAGAAATTAGAACATGTAATTTTATTACATCATAATAGTTTTATATTTTGAACTTGAAATAAGAATGATTTTCTCAAGCCAAAAAGGATGTAGAAGGTGATAAAAGTGAAATAAATAAAGCATTAAAAATCTCTTTACATTGGTTTAGTATAGGTGTATTTGTTGTGTTAGGAAGAAGAATGTTAAAGCATGGATTTACACTTGAAGTTTTTAAAGATGATTTTGTAGTAGACTTTGCTTTAGGTGTTGGAATAGCTATTATTGTAGGAATAGTTTGTAATTTTAAAGAAATAAGAAGTTGAATTATATTTTAAATATACAGTAGTCTCATATTACGTAAAAAAACCAGTAAATTTAATTTTTAACTGACCATTTGTGTACAATCTGGAAAATAAATAAGAGAAGTTTTAGTTGTATATAGGGAGGTGAATTACCTAGATGAAATTTATAGGTATAGCAGTATTTATAATAGCAGGAATATTATATGAAGTAGTATGGAGAAATATAGTTTGTAAGAAGAAAATAACTAACCATATAGATAGTATTGGTGGGGAAGTTTGTTATATAGAGAAGATAAGTATGAGAGATGAAATTTATAATGTTTGTTATACAGTAAAGGGTAAGCAGTATAAAGCAGCAGTTAAGTTTAATTTATTTTATAAGACAACATGGCATTGATTTAATATTAGTTTTCAGACGTTTTTTAGATATAACTTATATAGTTTAATCCTCAATATGCTTAAAATGTAAAGCAAATTAATAAATAGTAATTTGAGGTGAAGTTATATGAACAAATATACAAGAGAAGAATTAGCAGAAGCGCTACGAGTTGTATCTTCAACTATAAGTAAGTGTAAAAAAATGCAGATAAAATTTGCAGAGGGTACATCTCATCACACACTCCTTAAGAATAGAATAAAAGCAATGTATATTTCAAGATCACTAATAACAAATGAAAATATTATAGACAAATATACAAAAGAAGAATTGATAGAAGCACTACGCCCAGTATCTTCAGTTATCAGCAAATGTGAAAAGGCACAGTTAAAATTTGAGGAGGGCACATCTCATCACACCCGTTTTAAGAACATAATAGAAGCGATGTATATCTCAAAATCATTAATAACAGATGAAATTAGTAAAAGAGATTAATTTATAGTTTAGTTTATTAAATAGAATTCATAAGTATTAATTAGGGAGAAGGTGAAATAATTGAGTCTAAAAATAAGACAAGCAGTTGTTGAAGATGCGAAGGTTATTAGTAATATTCATGCCCTTAGTTGGAAGTCCGCATATAAAGAACTTGTACCACAGAGGTATCTAGATGATCTTAAAAATGACTTTTGGGTAGAAGCTTTTGAAAATTGGATTAGAAGTGATGATTTGAAAGCTAAGATAATCTATGAAAATGAAAAGCCTATAGGCTGTGCTATCTATGGAAAGTCAAGGGATGAAAAACTACTTAATTGGGGTGAAATTGTATCTATATACTTGCTTCCTGATTATTTTCACAAAGGATACGGACAAAAACTATTAGATAATGTTTTAATAGATATGAAAGAGCTTGGGTATAAAAACATTTACTTGTGGGTATTAGAGGAAAATGATAAAGCAAGACTATTCTATGAAAAGAATGGATTTAAATGTAATGATGATAAGTATTATTTTGAAGTTATGCAAAAACAGTTAGTAAATGTGAGGTATGTGAATAGTTTAAAATCATTAGGAAACAAGAATCCAGTAAAAAGAGGGACATAAAGTAGTTACTTTATGTCCCTAGGGGATATTATTAAATTAACAATGTTTATCTCTTGCAATAGGGTTTTCGATTAGAGTAGCAAGAACGAATGTGTGTCTGTGTCCATCATTACATGTTGTAACGCCATATACAAAGTGCACGTGTCTAGTTCTTGATACCCATATTGGTGGACCAGTGAAGACATCAATAATTTTATGCTGATGCTCAACGAAAGTATCAGTTCTTGTTTCAATACGGTGAACATGACGGCTAAGTGGTCCAATCGCTGGACCACTTACACCAGTGAAACGATGATTATGAACGTCTCTTTCACCTAGTTCAGCAAGTCTTGTACTACCTTGGAATTCGTGAACGTGTCTTTGTCTTCTGTCATCCCTATCACATCTTTTATCTCTGTCGCCTCTTACGTCTCCATCATATCTGTCATCTCTGTCGCCTCTTACATCTCCATCATATCTGTCATCTCTATCGCCTCTTACATCCCTATCACATCTGTTATCTCTGTCACCTCTTACATAATCGTCATCTCTTTCATCTCTTATTCCTTTTACATCGTTTTGATTCCATGACATAAAAAAATCAGCTCCTTTTGGTTTTTTCTGCTTTATAATATGAGTGTTATGAATAATTGTTACAAAAACATAAGGTAAGCATTTCTTTATCATTTTTGTGCTTTATAATATGAGTGTTGTGAATAATTGTTACAAAAATATAAGGTAGGCATTTCCTTATCATTTTTGTGCTTCATAATATGAGCATTATGAATATAGGTTACAAGCAAGATTGAAATATTAAGTACAATAAGATATTGTTACTAATTGTTTGCAAGAGAGGATTTTTCCAAATGAAGCGAAAAAGAGATGAAGAATAAATCTATTAATAGGTTAGTTTAGAATTATATAAAGTGAGAAAAGTGCTTATAATCTAATATAAGAAGAAGGTGAAAACTGAATAATATATTTAAGTGGAATGGAGGGTCTTTATGGATAAGCATGAATTTGAAAAGTTGTTACATGAGCAAATACCAATTACAAAGGCAATGGGTATTAGTGTAATAGAGTTCACACCATCAAAAGTAAAAGTATCAGCTAAGTTTGAACCAAATATAAATCACAAATCAACAGCCTTTGGTGGAAGTATAAATACGCTTATGACTATTTGTGGTTGGGGGATGGTATTTATAACTATTAAGAAGATAGATCCTGAGGCTCATATAGTTATTCAAAAAAGCAATATAAATTACTTACTTCCCATTACTGGAGATTTTACAGCAGAATGCAATTTGGCTGATGAAGAGAGTAAGAAAAGATTTATACAAATGTATAATAAGCATGGAAAAGGAAGATTAAATTTAAAAGTTTCTTGTTATGAAGATGATACACTACTTGCAGATTATCATGGACAATACATAGCATTTAAATAAAAATAATTTATATAATTAATAAAAGGAGGGAAGTCCCTCCTTTTTTATTTTTTGTTATTAACATCTGTGGCAATAAAATAGTCATATATAGACTCTAAAATTGGAGTAGGTAAAGACCCAAAGTTATTATCTACATTATAAGCTTCTACTTCCTCTGATAAGTATTTAATCATTTTAGATCTTTCAAAATCAGAAAGTTCTCTTGACATTTTATCAAGCCCCCTTATACATATATAGTATAGTTATATAAGTCAGAAAGTGATAAAAACATATTATTTTAAAATTTATTTATAGTGATAAAGTACATATCATAAAATAGCTGTAATGTGTATCCTATAATTAATGAAAATAAGGATATGCTTATTAGTTTGTACATTATTTGTAGTTTTAATTCACCTTAGAAAGGGATTATTATTACCATGAAGAGAATACTAAAGGATGTTTTGCTTAGAATTTTGATTAATATTACTATAGATGTATATGTTTTAATAAGTTCTGCATATTTAGATCCAATTTTATATATTAAAATTAAGACTTTAAAATAGATGGATGGAAAATGAGGGAGATTTTTTTATGAATTGTAAGACGGTTTTAATAACAGGAGCGTCCCGTGGAATAGGGGCAGCATGTGCAAAGCTTTTTAGTGAAAAGGGATATAATGTAGTAATTAATTATAACAATTCAGAAGATGAAGCATTAAGCCTGTGTGAATCACTAGAGAATAGAGGATATAGCGCTAAGGTGTTTAAAGCTAATGTGTGTAGTAGAGAAGAAGTTAATTCCATGATAGATTTTTGTATTAGGAACTTTGGTTCAATTGACGTACTTATTAATAATGCAGGAATCAGTCAGGAAAAACTTTTTATAGATATAACAGATGAGGATTGGGATAATATGATGAACAGTAATCTTAAAAGCATGTTTTACTGTAGTCAAAAGGCCCTAGAATATATGATTTCAGAAAAGAAGGGGAAAATAATTAATATTTCTTCAATGTGGGGAATGGTTGGAGCATCCTGTGAGGTTCACTACTCAGTAGCAAAAGCAGGGGTCATAGGAATGACTAAGGCTTTAGCTAAGGAAGTTGGGCCATCCAATATTCAAGTAAATGCGGTAGCACCTGGAGTTATTCAAACAGATATGCTTAAAGGATTTACAGAGGATGATTTAAATGATCTTAAGTATGAAACTCCTTTAATGAGACTTGGAACCCCTGAGGATGTAGCTAAGTGTGTATATTTTTTAGCATCAGATGATTCTGATTTTATAACTGGACAAGTTATAAGTCCCAATGGAGGTTTTGTTATCTAGTATAAAATGTATAAAGCTTCTTTAGGTTGGATAGAATCTAAGCTAAAGAAAGGGGGGCTTTATATATGGAAAATAAAGCAGTACTACAAACCTCTGAGCTTTTAAGTAGAGGAATAAGGAAGAGTAAGTTAAAAAAAGGTTCTAAAGAAGAAGTTTTAGAATCCCTTATTGAAGAAGCAAGGTCTGCTATTGTGCAGTTGCAAAACATAAGAAAATACTACGAGTTTGTAACCGACAGGGAACTTGTAGAATACGCAATATATAGAGAAAAGGCGGAAGAGGAGAGAATATCCTATCTCCTTAAAAAAATAAAAGAATTAGCTAACAAAGACATAATATAAACTAAGGTGTAGTTGCATAAACATAATTAAGATGACTTAATTATGGAGGTGTAATGTGTTAAATCAGCTAGGCAATATGAATATGTTAATGTACATAGTAATAATGGCAATACTTATAACTATAGCTATATCCGTTAGAGTAAAAAATGGGATTATGGTTAAGTTGGCATTTAGATTTGTAGTTGCTATTGGGATTATATATGGGATAAATTATATAACTCCACATATAGGAATAGATGCTAGTATCCCACTAAATCCAGTTACTGCATCTATCATAGCCCTACTACAGGCACCGGGAATGGCTCTTATATACATAGCAAAATACGCTATATATCCTATGTAACAATTAGTGATATAAGTTTGAGAGATCTTTAAAGTATATCTACTACTAAGATGAGTAGATATGTTAAGTAAAGATCTCTTTTTTATTTTTAGCATGATTAAAATAAAAAAAGAAACAAAAACTTTTTATCTTATGTGAATAAAACTTGAAAAATAGGTTCATAATACTTAAAGAGATTAGAAGTTAATCTATTTGAAAGTGATTATATTGTATTAATAGACGGTTTTGCGCTACAACTGTTCCTAGGGTGTTGACCTGTGAAAGAGTTAGTATATAGAAGTTATCTATAGTATTTATGCTGTAACATCATTATAGTCATGTATTAATATATACAGATATATAGCCATGTGGTAAGATATATCTTGTCGCCGGGAACAACCGGTGATGAAGCGAAAGAAAAACTTAGCTTCACAAAATAAAATTGAAAAACATAGTTGACAGAATGAAAATTATGTTTTACAATAATAAAACACTTGGTCATTGAAAACTAAACAGTAACTATAGCGAGCGTACAATAATTTTGTGTGT